>DASUZH010000540.1:0-14970 GCA_036376975.1 Burkholderiales bacterium
CGGACCCCTCGGTGCGACCAGGATGTTCTTCGGGCTGACGTCGCCATGGACCAGGCACAACTTGGTTTTCTCTGTCCGTTCAACAAGACGTTCCAGATGCGTCCGGAGGGCAGGATGTCTCGTGCTGGTCGCGACGAGGTACGGCTCGAGCCGGATCGCGTAGAAGATCTCGTCGGTCGGAAAGCGGCGCGCGATTTCCTCGCGACCTGCGGTGGCGGCGTGGATCGCGGCGAGGGCGGCGCCGACCTTCGCGGCGAACGCCGGGTCGGCGCGCCCGGCGCGCAGCTCGGCCTTCCACACCGGGAAGTCGAGGTACTCCATGGCGAACAGCCCGGCGCGCTCGGCGAACACGCGCGGCGCGGCGCCCGGGGCGGCGCCGCCGGCGATCTTCAGCCATTCGTACTCGTAGCGGTTGCGCTCGACCGGCGCTTCCCAAACCTGGCTCACGCGCAGCCGCGGCAGCGCGCCCTTGACGCAGAGCGGGCCGCCGGCCAGCTCGACCCGCCAGATGTCGGAGGAGACGCCGCCGGAGAGCGCGGTCGCGGGCGGCGATTCGCCGGGCGCGGCGAGCCGCGCCTCGCGCAGGAAGCGCAGCACCGGCTCAGGGAGAGAGGCGCTCAATCTTCCAGCTCGACGCTGCTTGGGTGTACAGCAGGCGGTCGTGCAGGCGATCGGCACGGCCCTGCCAGAACTCGAAGGCGCGGGGCACCACGCGGTAGCCGCCCCAATGCTCGGGCCGCGGCGGGTTGTCGGCATGGCGGGAGCGCACTTCCTGCATGGCGCTTTCCAGCACGCTGCGCGAGGCGACCTTTTCGCTCTGCGCCGAGGCCCACGCCGAATGGCGCGCGCCGAGCGGGCGGCTGGCGAAGTACGCGTCGGAAGCCGCCGGCGTGACTTTCTCCACGGCGCCGTCGATGCGCACCTGGCGCTCGAGGTCGGACCACTGGAACACCAGGCAGGCGGCAGGCCGCGCCGCCAGCTCGCGCCCCTTGCGGCTGCCGTAGTTGGTGTAGAACACGAAGCCGCCGTCCTCGACGCCCTTCAGCAGCACGATGCGGGCGGACGGCGCGCCCTCGGCGGTGACCGTCGCCAGGGTCATCGCGTTGGGCAGCGAAAGCTTTGCCGCGAGCGCGTCGTCGAACCAGCGCTGGAACTGTCGAAACGGGTCGCGGTCGGCGTCGGCCTCGGCGAGGCCGGCGCGCATGTACTCTTGACGCAGGTCGGCCAGTTTCATGCCGGGGAATTCTACCCGCCGCGCTTCGGGCGCCATAGGAGAATCCGGCGGCAAGTTCATGGAGATGCAGCAGGTTCTCTCGGCGGAGAGCACGCGGTCGGCGGTTGCGCGCGCGTGTCAGGCGGCGCGCGTTGACTGCGCTGCCGCGGCGCCGCGGCGACCGACTGAAGCGCAACAACAGAGGGAAAGCACCACGTTTTCCCTCTGAAAGACATTGACACGCTCTGTCTTATTCGGCATCTTCTCGTCTCCCGCGGCGCTCGCGGCGGGAAAAATCCGGATTGAAGTCGAACGTTCAGAGGAGAAGACGAGATGGCGAAGAAAAAGGCGAAGGGCAAGAAGCGCAAGGCAAATGCAGCGTTCATGAAGCCGATGTCCCCCGACGCGACGCTCGCGGCGGTGATCGGATCGAGTGCGATGCCCCGCACGGAAGTGACCAAGAAGATCTGGGGCTACATCAAGCGCAACGGGCTCCAGGACAAGAAGAATCGCCGCATGATCAACGCTGACGACAAGCTGAAGTCGGTGTTCGGCGGCAAGTCCCAGGTGTCGATGTTCGAGATGACCAAGCTGGTCAGCCGTCACCTGAAGTAACCGATTTCTAGGGAGAAGCAAGAAAAGGCCGGGGCGACCCGGCCTTTTTGTTTGGGCCCCCGCTTTCGCGGGGGCGACGCAGTCGTCATTCCCGCGAAAGCGGGAATCTAGTGATACGAAGCGACCTGCTGCACCTCGTTCTTCGAGCCCAGCACGACCGCGATGCGCTGGTGCAGCCCCTTCGGCTGGATGTCGAGGATGCGCGTCTTGCCGTCGGTGGCGGCGCCGCCGGCCTGCTCGACGATCAGCGCCATCGGGTTCGCCTCGTACATCAGGCGCAGGCGGCCTTCCCTGTTCTTCGCGTCGCGCGGGTACATGAAGATGCCGCCGCGCGACAGCACGCGGAACACGTCGGCCACCATCGAGGCCACCCAGCGCATGTTGAAGTCCTTGCCGCGCGGGCCGTCCTTGCCGGCCAGGCACTCGTCGATGTAGCGCTTCACCGGCGGCTCCCAGCGCCGCTGGTTCGACACGTTGATGGCGAACTCCTGCGTGTCGGCCGGGATCCTGATGTCGGGGTGGGTAAGGACGAAGGTGTAGGTCTCGCGGTCGAGGGTGAAGCCGTGCGTGCCGTCGCCCACCGTGAGGACGAACACCGTGGTCGGGCCGTACACCGCGAACCCCGCGGCGACCTGCTTGTTGCCCGCCTGCAGGAAGGCCTTCTCGTCCGGCTCGCAGTACTTGCCGTCGGCCAGCTTGGGGCAGCGCAGCACCGAGAAGATGGTGCCGACCGAGATGTTGACGTCGATGTTCGAGGAGCCGTCGAGCGGGTCGAACAGCAGCAGGTACTCGCCGCGCGGGTAGTGGGTGGGGATCGGGCTGGGGTTCTCCATCTCCTCGGAGGCGAGCGCGGCGAGGTTGCCGCCCCATTCGTTGGCCTCGAGCAGGATCTCGTTCGACAGCACGTCGAGCTTCTTCTGCACCTCGCCCTGCACGTTCTGCGTGCCCAGGGAGCCGTGGCCGTCGGCCAGCGCGCCCTTGTTGACCCGGGTGCTGATGCCCTTGCAGGCGCGGGCGATGGTCTCGATCAGCAGCCGCAGGTCGGCGTTGATCAGGCTCTTATCGCGCTGTCTGGCGACGAGGAACTGGGTGAGGGTGACGCGGCGCATGGCGCGCATTCTAAGGCGTCCGAGGCGTATGATCGAAATCAGAGGAGGCAACAACCATGACCCGGCTTGTCGCGGTACTGCTGTTCTCGCTTTTCCCCCTTGCGGCTTTCCCCCACGACGACGATCGCACCGACGAACTGCTCAGGGCGATCAAGAAGGCGAAGGTGATCGACCTTTCGCATACCTGGACGCAGCAGTCGCCGATCGCGGGCGTGAATCCGCCGTACACGTTCGCCCTGCGCGACACGCACGAGAACACCCGCCCGCAGTTCGACGGCCACCTGTCGTTCGCCTCGGACGTCATGAGCTGGAGCGGCCAGCACGGCGCGCCGAGCATCGACGCGATCGGCCATATCGGGCGCGACGGCAAGCTGTTCGGCGGCGTCGACGCGAACGCCTCGACCAGCGACCCGGACGGGATCGGCGCCAGCGGCGTGGGCGCCCATCTGGCGATCGACCGGTTCCCGAAGGACCTGCTCATCAACCGCGGCGTCATGCTCGACGTGGCTTCGATGGTGAACGGCGACCTGAGCCCGCTGCCGGCGACGTTCGAGATCACCGCCAAGCACCTGCAGGACGCGGCCAAGCGCCAGCGCGTAACGGTGAAGCGCGGCGACACCGTGTTCATCCGCACCGGCTGGGGACAGCACTTCGCCGGAGACCCCAACTTCTACCGGGGCGACTTCTCGCCCGGTCCCGGCCTCGACGCCGCCAACTGGCTGATCAAGCAGGGCGCGCGCATCGTGGGCAACGACACGCTGACCTTCGAGCAGCGCCCGCCGATCGTGCAGACGCCGCAGTTCCAGATCTTCCCGGTGCACATGCGCCTGATCGCGGACGCCGGCATCTACATCATCGAGAACCTCGACCTCGAAGGCCTTGCCAAGGCGCGCGCCTACGAGTTCGCGGTGGTGGTGCCGCCGATCAAGGTACTGGGCGGCACCGGCTCGGCGGTGCGCGTGTTCGCGCTGGTGGCCGACTAGCGCCCGGCGCGCGGCCGTCAGCGTTTTTCCTGTCGGCGCGCGAACCAGCCCGCGCCGAGCAGGCCGGCGGCGAGCAGCCAGAACACCGGCGCCATGCCGAGGGCGAGCGAAAGCGCGCCCGAGCCGAGCGGGATGAAAGTCTGGCTGGCGTTGATCATGGTGGTGCGGATGCCGACCGCCTCGCCCTGGCGGCCTTCGGGCGCGGCCTCGTAGAGCAGCGACATGATGACCGGCTGCGCGCAGCCAAGGCCCAGCCCGAGCACGAACGAGATCGCCATCAGCAGCGCCGCGCTCTGCACCAGGGGAAACAGCAGGTAGCTCGCACCGGCGATCACCAGCGAGGCGGTGATGATGCGCCACTGGCGCACGCGCCGGATCAGCACCGGCATCGCCAGGCGCACCACCAGCGTCGCCACCGCGAAGGTCGCCATGATGAAGCCGATGGTGACCGCGTTGAGGCCGATGCGCGCGCTGTAGAGCGGCATCAGGAAGGCGTACAGGTCCCAGCCCATCGCCATCATGCCGCTCACCAGGAAAGTGCGGCGCAGCCCCGGCACGCGGAAGAGGTCGAGCACGTGGTGCTTGCCCGGCGCGTGTACCCGGACGGGCCGCGGCAGCGGATGGCGGCGAGCCCACAGCAGGACCAGCGCGACGAGCGGAAAGACCAGCAACACCCCGAACGCCGCGGCGTAGCCGAGGCCGTCGATGGCGAAGCCCGCGATCAGCGGCCCGAGCGAGCCGGAGACCGAAAAGCTCAGCGCCAGCCAGGAGAAGTTCAGCGGGCGGTCTTCCGGGCGTCCGTGCGCGCCGATCACGCTGTTCATGCCGATGTGGATGAAGGTGAAGCCGAGGCCGAGGACGGTGCTGGAGAGGTACAGCACCTCGAGGCGCGGGAAGAGGAACGGCAGCGCGCCGCCGCAGGCGAGCGCGGCGAACGCGGCGAGCAGCGGCCGGCGCGGCCCGCTGCGGTCGATCAGCCTGCCGGCGAACAGCGCGAGCAGCATCGGCAGCGCGGCGAACAGCGCCATCACCACGCCGACCTCGAGCGGCGAGGCGCCGAGCTCGAGCGCGAACAGCGCGCTCGTCATCCGGCTGCCGACGAAGGCGACGTGGCCGAGCGAGTTCAGGACGACGAAATAGAGGATTTCCACCTGGGCTTCCACACCGTCAGCGCCACGCCGAGGCAGGTCACGGCGATGCCCGCCGCGGCGAGCGCCCCCGGCGCGACGCCGAACATGGCCAGCTCGAGCAGCACGGCGAACACCGCCGGAAGGTACATCATGCTGGTGACTCTGCTCGCTTCGCCGTGGCGGGTCAGCCAGTAGAGCGCGCTCACGCCGAGCAGCGAGGTGAAGATCACCAGGAAGGCGACCGCGGCGGCGAGCGTGCCGCTCCATTCGACGCGAAAGCCCTCGAACGCGAGCGCGAGCGGCACAAACGCCGCGGCGGCGGCGGCGAACTGGATCGCGGCGGCGGCCTTCAGGTCGCAATTCGGGCTGAACACGCGCTGGTAGAGGGTGCCCGCGGTGACCCCGGCGAGCGCGATCAGCGTCGCCGCGAGGCTCGCCGCGGTCACCTCGCGGATGTCGATCTTGTGCCACACCACCAGCGCCACGCCGGCGAGGCCGAGCAGTACGCCGAGCCACTGGCGCGGCGCCAGCTTCTCGCCCATGAACCTCACCGCGACCAGCGCAGTCGCCAGCGGCTGGCAGGAGATGACCAGCGCGGCGACGCCGGCCGACATGCCGAGGTATTGCGCGTAGTGGCTGCCGCCGAGCTGCACCACGTGCATCAGCAGGCCGGCGGCGGCAAGGTGCAGCCACCCGGCGCGCGTCGCCGGCCAGCGTGCGCGGAACAGCAGGAGGACGGGGAGGAGGCACAGCAGGCCGAACAGGAACCGCAGGCTGAGGAAGGTGAAGGGCGGCGCGTACTGCAGCCCGGCCTTGGTGGCCACGTAGCCCGCGCCCCACACCGCTACGAAGAACCAGGCGACCAGGGCGTTCATTGGCGAGCGCGAATTCTAAAGCGTATGCTGATATCGCCATGAAACGCCGGCCCGCGAAACGCCGCAGCACCGCGACGCCCGCTCTCAAAGAGCGCCTGCGGCGGCTCGAGGTGCAGCACGCCCTCGTCATGGGCGCCATCAACGAAGGCGTCTACGACTGGAACGTGGTCGACGACACCATCGAGTACTCGGGCGACGTGCAGCGCGCCGTCGGCCTGCCGCCGGAGCTGCTGCGCACCACGGCCGACTGGGTCGAGCGCATCCATCCCGAGGACCTGCCGCGCTACCGGGCGGGCTGGATCGAGCATTTCAAGGGCGGCAGCGGGCGGTTCGAGTGCGAGTATCGCTACCGCGCGCTCGACGGCGAATGGCGCTGGGCGCGCCAGCACGGCCTGGCGACCCGCAATCGCGCCGGCCGCGCGGTGCGCGTGATCGGCTCGACCGGCGACATCACCGAGCTGAAGCGCGCCGAAGAGGCGCTGCGCAAGACCGAGGAGCGGCTCTCGCTTGCCAGCTCGGCGGCGACCGAGGGCATCTACGAGTGGGACCTGGCCTCCGGGTCGCTGTTCCTCACCGACCGCGCGCGCGATTTCTTCTCGCTGCCCGGTGAGCGGCTGACGCCGGCGGCCTGGAATACCCGCGTGCATGCCGAAGACTTTCCCGCCTACCGGGAGGCGCTGGTCGCCTACTTCAAGGGGCGCGCGGCGCAGCTCGAAGTCGAATACCGCGTCGCCGACGCCAAGGGCGGATACAGATGGGTCCTCGACCGCGGCATCGCCCTGCGCGGCCCGGATGGCCGGGTAACCAGGCTGATCGGCGCCCTGACCGACATGACGCAGCGCAAGCGCGCCGAGATCGAGGTGCGCGAGGCGCGCGACCGCGCGCGCGCGGCGCTCGCCGACCAGACCGCGACGGCCGAGATCCTGCGCGTCATGGCGGGGTCGCCGACCGACGTCAAGCCGGTGTTCGACGCCATCGCGGCCAGCGCGACGCGCCTGTGCGATGCGTCGTTCTGCGTGGTGTTCCGCTACGACGGCGAGCTGCTCACGGTGGCCGCCGACGACGGCCGCTCGCCGGGCACGCTCGACGTGATCCGCTCCGCCTACCCGACGCGCCCGGGCCCGCACACCGTATCCGGCCGGGTGATACGGGAACGCCGCGTGATCCTGGTCGCGGATGCGCAGAACATGCCCGACCACCCGCAGCAAGCCGAGCGGGCGCGCGCCATCGGCTACCGCAGCATCCTCGCGGTGCCGATGATGAAGGGCGAGCAGCCGATCGGCACGATCAACGTCGCGCGCCTCGAGGCCAGGCCGTTCAGCGACGCCCAGGTCGAGCTGCTGAAGACCTTCGCCGACCAGGCGGTGATCGCGATCGAGAACGTGCGCCTGTTCAACGAGACCAAGGAGGCGCTCGAGCAGCAGACCGCCGCCGCCGAAGTCATGAAGGCGATCAGCAGCTCGCTGACCGATCCGCAGCCGGTGTTCGAGGCGATCCTGACGCACGCCTCGCAGCTGTGCCAGGCCACGGTTGCCACGGTGTTCCTGTATCAGGACGGGGTGCTGGTCAACGTCGCGCAGCGAGACGCCTCGCCGGAGTTTGGACGCTTCATGCGCGCGGCGCGGGCGAGGCCCAGCCCGGACACCACCTGCCGGCGCTGCGCGCTCGAGCGCAGGACGATCCATACCGCCGACCTGCTCAACGATCCGCAGTTCCATCCGCCAGACGCTCACCACGCGGAGAACATCCGCACCATCCTGTCGGTGCCGATGATGCGGGAAGAGACGCTGGTGGGCGTGATCACCATGTGGCGCAACGAAGTGCGGCCGTTTACCGCGAAGCAGATCGCGCTGGTCGAGACGTTCGCCAGCCAGGCGGTGATCGCGATCGAGAACGTGCGCCTGTTCAACGAGACCAAGGAGGCGCTCGAGCAGCAGACCGCCACCGCCGAAACGATCGGCGTGGTGGCTCAGTCGCAGGCCAACCTGCAACCGGTATTCGATGCGATCGGCCGCAATGCCGCGCACCTGTGCAGCGCGCTGTTCAGCTGCGTGTACCGGTTCGACGGCGAGCTGGTCCACCTGGTCGCGACCCACAATCTCCCTGCGGCCGGCCAGGAGATCGGCCGCACCCTGTATCCGATGCGGCCCGATCGCAGCCAGCTTTCGGGACGAGCGGTGCTTAGCTGCGCCGTCCAGCGCCTCGAAGACGTAGCGCAGGACGCCGAATACGCCCAGCATGTCGCCACGGCAGGCGGCTGGCGCCGTCTGCTGGCGGTGCCGATGCTGCGCGAGGGCAAGGCGCTCGGCGTCATCGCGGTCGGATGGCGCGATCCGGGCCCGATCGCGGAGCGCCAGGTGGAGCTGCTGAGAACGTTCGCCGCCCAGGCCGTGATCGCGATTGAGAACGCGCGGTTGTTCAACGAGACCAGGGAAGCGCTCGAGCAGCAAAAGGCGCTCGCCGACGTGCTCGGCACGATCTCGAACTCGGTGGCGGACGCCAAGCCGGTGTTCGACCTGATCCTCGACAGCTGCCAGCGCCTGTTCGAGGGCGATCTGGTGGGGATGACCTTGCTCGGCGAGGACGGCATGGTCCGGCTCGGCGCCTACCGGGGCGACGACAAGGAGGCGATGGAGCAGGTGTACCCGTATCCGCTCGCCCGCGATAGCGGCTCGGGCCAGGCGATTCTCGACCGCAGGGTGGTGCATTTCCCGGACGTCGGCGCGCCGGGCTCGCAGGCGCCGCAGCGCGTGCTGGACGGCTCGCGCGCGGTGGGCTTCAAGTCGATCATCTTCGCGCCGCTGCTCGGCGAGGGGCGCGCGCTGGGCGCGCTCTGGGTCGGCCGTCGCGTGGCCGGGCCGTTCCACGAGCGCGAGATCGAGCTGCTGCGCTCCTTCGCCGACCAGGCCGTGATCGCGATCCAGAACGCGCACATGTTCAACGAGACCAAGGAGGCGCTGGAGCAGCAGACCGCCACCGCCGAGATCCTCAGGGTCATCAGCAGCTCGCCGACCGACACGCAGCCGGTCTTCGACGCCATCGTGCGCAGCGGCCTGAAGCTGTTCTCGGACGCCGCGATCAGCGTCGCGCTGCCCGACGGCGACCAGGTGCGCGCGGCCGCGGTGGCCGAGTCCGACCCGGGGCGCGCGTCGGCGTGGCGCGCCCGCTTTCCGTTCCCCCTGACGCGCGAGTACATGCACGGCGTCGCGATACTCGATCGAAAGGTGGTGGACCTTCCCGACGTGCGGGCCGCCCCGCCGGAGATGGCCGCCGGCAGCCGCAATTTCCTGGAGAGCGGCTACCGCGCCATCACCATCATGCCGATGATGCATGGCGAGGAGGCCATCGGCGCGCTCAGCGTGGTGCGGCTCGCGCCGGGGCCGCTGTCGGACAAGCAGCTCGCGGTGCTGAGGACCTTCGCCGGCCAGGCGGTGATCGCGATCGAGAACGTGCGCCTGTTCAACGAGACCAAGGAAGCGCTCGAGCAGCAGCAGGCGGCCGGCGAGATCCTGCGCGCGATCAGCGGCTCGATCGCCGACACCGCGCCGGTGTTCGACAAGATCATCGAGAGCTGCCAGCGCCTGTTCGCCGGCCGCATCGTGGGCTTCAACCTGGTGGGCGACGACGGCCTGATCCGCAACGTCGCCTACCACGGGCCGTTCCGCGAGGAGTTCCAGCGGATTTTTCCGACGCCCGCGGACCGCGACTCGGGCACCGGGCGCGCCATCCTCGAGCAGCGCGTGCTCCACTACCCGGACGTGGAGCGGGACGACGACGTGCCCGAGGGCGCGCGCCGCGGCTGCGGGGTGCTCGGCATCAAGTCGGTGATCTTCGCCCCGATGCTCTGGGAGGGGCAGGGGCTGGGCGCGATCTGGGTCGGCCGCGACCACATCAGCTCGTTCTCGGAGAAGGAGATGGCGCTGCTGCGCACCTTCGCCGACCAGTCGGTCATCGCCATCCAGAACGCGCGCCTGTTCCGGGAGATCCAGGACAAGAGCCGCCAGCTCGAGGTCGCCAGCCGGCACAAGTCGGAGTTCCTCGCCAACATGTCGCACGAGCTGCGCACGCCGCTCAACGCCATCATCGGCTTCACGCGCATCGTGATGCGGCGCTCGAAGGAGCTGCTCGAGCCGCAGCAGTACGAGAACCTCGACAAGATCCTGACCAGCGGGCAGCACCTGCTCGCGCTGATCAACTCGATCCTCGACCTGTCCAAGATCGAGGCCGGCCGCGTCGAGGTGCATCCGAGCCAGGTCGGCCTGGCGCCGCTGCTCGAGCAGTGCGCGCGCACCATCGAGCCCCTGGTCAGGGCGGACGCGGTGTCGCTGGTGAAGGACTTCAACGGCTCGCTGCCCGAGCTGTTCGTCGACGAGGAGAAGCTGCGCCAGATCGTCATCAACCTGCTCAGCAACGCGGCCAAGTTCACCGAGCGCGGCACCATCCGGCTGCGCGCCGAGGCGGCCAACGGCTCGGTGTCGATCGCGGTGGCCGACACCGGCATCGGCATCCCCGCCGACAAGCTCGAGCTGATCTTCGAGGAGTTCGAGCAGGCGGACGCGAGCAGCACGCGCGCCCACGGTGGAACCGGCCTGGGCCTCGCCATCGCGCGGCGCCTGGCGCGGGTCCTCGGCGGAGACGTGCAGGCGCGCAGCGCCCCGGGCGCCGGCTCGACGTTCACGCTTACCCTGCCGGTGCGCTACGCCGCGTGAAGACGCTGCTCATCGTCGAGGACGTCGAGCTGAACCGCGACCTGCTGGTGCAGCTGCTGGAGGACGACTACCGGCTGGTGCTCGCGCACGACGGGCAAGCGGCGCTCGACAAGGCGCGGGACGAGCGACCGGACCTGATCCTGATGGACCTGTCGCTGCCGCGGCTCGACGGCTGGGAGGCGACGCGCCGGCTCAAGTCCGACCGCGCGCTCGCCGGCATCCCGGTAATCGTGCTTTCGGCGCACGCGATGCGCGGCGACGAGGAGCGCGCCCGCGCCGCCGGCTGCGACGATTTCCTGACCAAGCCGATCGACGAGACGCTGCTGTTCCAGAAGATCGAGAGGCACCTTGGCGGCTGACAAGGGCACGCTGCTGCTGGTCGACGACGAGCCTCTCAACGTCGACCTGCTCGAGCAGGAGCTGGGCGGCGCCGGATACCGGACGCTCGCCGCCGCCGGCGGCGAGGAGGCGATCCGCATCGCGGCGGAGAAGCAGCCGGAGCTGATCCTGCTCGACGTGATGATGGACGGCATCGACGGCTACGAGACCTGCCGGCGGCTGAAGGCCGGCGAGCGGACGCGCGCGATCCCGGTGATCTTCCTTACGGCGCTAAGCGACGCCTTCGAGAAGGTGCGCGGCTTCGGCGCGGGAGCGGTGGACTACGTCACCAAGCCGTTCGACACCGAGGAGCTGCTGGCGCGGATCAGGACGCATCTCGGCTTGCGCCGCGAAATCAGGCAGACCGCGGCTTCGCCGGCGCCGGATCGCCTGGTCGGGGACCTGCCGGAGCTGCGCGCCCGGATCGCGCAGGTGGCGCCGACCGACAGCACGGTGCTGATCCAGGGCGAGACCGGCACCGGCAAGGAGCTGGTGGCGCGCGCGATCCACGAAGCGAGCGCGCGCCGCGGCGGGCCGCTGGTGGCCGTGAACTGCGCGGCGCTGCCCCGCGAGCTGGTGGAGAGCGAGCTGTTCGGCCACGAGAAGGGCGCCTTCACCGGCGCGCTGCAGCAGCGCAGCGGACGCTTCGAGCTGGCCGAAGGCGGCACGCTGCTGCTCGACGAGGTGGGCGAGCTGACCCCGGAAGCGCAGGCGAAGCTGCTGCGCGTGCTGCAGGAGCGCGCATTCGAGCGCGTCGGCGGCACGCGCACCATCCGGGCCGACGTGCGGCTGATCGCGGCCACCAACCGCAGCCTGCAGCAGCAGGTTCGCGCCGACCTCTATTACCGGCTGAATGTCTTTCCGATCTCGCTGCCGCCGCTGCGCGAGCGGCGAGGCGACATCCCCGCGCTGGTCCGGCACCTGGCCGAGAAAGTCGCGCGCAAGCTGGGGCGCGAGCTCGAGGCGGTGTCGCCGGCGTTCGTCGAGCGCGCCGCCGCGCACGACTGGCCGGGAAACGTGAGAGAGCTGGAGAACGTGATCGAGCGCGCGCTGATCATGTCCGGGGGGGCGTTGCTCGACGGGAGCGACGTGTTTTCCGGAGTAAAAGACCAACCCAAATCCCCCGAGCAAACCCTCGAAGCCATGGAACGCGCGTACATCGTGCGCGTGCTGGAAGGCGCCGGCTGGCAGATCGAAGGCGAGCGCGGCGCGGCGCGCACGCTCGGCCTCAACCCGAGCACCCTGCGCGGGCGCATGCGCAAGCTCGGCATCAAGAAAGCCTCCTAGCCGCCGTCGCATTTGACGGGCCGTCGCATTTGACGGCCGCGGCCGCGCCTAAGTCCTTGATTTGTACGCAACGGCGCCCTGGCATGCGCCGTGCGATCTCCGTGGCATGGAAACCGTCATCGCCCTTCACTGCAGCGGGTCCTCCGGCGCCCAATGGCGCTCGCTCGTCGAGAAGCTCGGCACGCGCTACCGCGTCATCGCGCCGGACCTGACGTCGTACGGCTCCCTGGCGCAGGCGGCCGCGCCGATCCGCAGCATCCTCGGCCGCCTGAGCGCGCCGGCGCACCTGGTGGGTCATTCCTGGGGCGGCGGGGTCGCGCTGCATCTCGCGCGCACGCGGCCCGAGCTGCTCAGGACCCTGACGCTGATCGAGCCTTCCGCGTTTCACCTGCTGCGCGGCGGCGACGCGATCGATGCCGCGGCCCTGCGCGAGATCAGCGAAGTCGCCGCGCGGACCGAGGCCGACCTCGCCAGCGGCGACCTGATGAGCGGGTTCGGCCGCTTCGTCGACTACTGGAGCGGCCCCGGCAGCTGGGATGCCATGTCCGCCGAGAAGCGCGCCGCGTTTGCGCCCCTGCTGGCCGGCATCGCGCTCGACTTCCAGGCCCTGCTCGGCGAGCCGGCGGAGATCGAGGACGTGCGCGGCATGCCGGTGCCGACCCTGCTGGTGCAGGGCGGCGGCACCACGCTGCCTTCGCGCTGCGTCTGCAAGCGCTTGCGCGACGCGCTGCCCGGCGTGCAGTTCAGCGTGGTGCGCGGCGCCGGCCACATGCTGCCGGTGACGCACCGCGAGGCGGTCAACGCGCTGATCGCCGGGCATCTCGACGCCCGCCGCGCGGAATGGCCGGAGGCGGCCTAGCCATGCGCTACGCCTGGGTCATGGTCGGCGTGTGCACGGCGATGGTGGCGATGGCCTTCGGCGCGATCGGCACGGTGGCGGTGTTCCTCGAGCCGCTCGCCGCCGAGTTCGGCTGGCCGCGCGCCGATGTCTCGGCGGCGTATTCGGTGGCCGGCGTGGCGACCGGTCTCGGCGGGATCGCGATGGGGCATTTCGCCGACCGCATGCCGGTGCGCCGGGTCGCGCTGCTCGGCGCGCTGGTGCCGGGTATTACGTTCGTGTTCCTCTCCGCGCTGCAGACCACGCGCGAGCTCTACGTGCTGTACGCGCTGATGGGGCTTGCCGGCATCGGCGCGATCATGGCGCCGCTCAACAGCCTGGCGAGCCAGTGGCTCGCCCGCAACCCCGGGCTCGCCATCGGCGTGGTGTCGGCCGGCGGCGCGATGGGGCAGGGGCTGGTTCCGTACTTCGCGCGCTACGTGATCGTCACCGAAGGCTGGCGCCAGGCCTATCTGACGCTCGGCCTGCTGTTCATCGGCGTGATGGTGCCGCTGGCGCTGCTCCTGCGCGACGCCCCGCGCGCCGCGCCTGTCGCAGCAACGGGAAACTCGAACGGAAAATCGCGGGTACAGCTGCTTGCGCTGCTCTCGGTCGCCGCAGCCCTGTGCTGCATCTGCATGGCGACGCCGCTGGTGCACGTCGTCACGCTCGGCTCGGACCGCGGCCTCGCCGGCCGCGACGCCGCCGGCCTGCTGGCAGTTCTGATGGTGTCCGGCATGGTCGGGCGGGTCGTCTTCGGGCGCCTCGCCGACCGGGCCGGCAGCCTGCAAACCTACATCGCGTCCTCCGCCGGGCAGACCGGGCTGGCGTTTCTGTTTCCCTACGCCGCGAGCGGCGCGCAGCTGTACGTCCTGTCGGCGCTCTTCGGCCTGGCGTTCAGCGGCGCCATGACGTCGTTCCTCACCTGCGCGCGCGAATACGCGCCCGCCGGCAGGACCGGGCTGTCGATCGGCGTGGTGATGTTCTTCGCGTGGGTCGGCATGGCCCTCGGCGCGTGGCAGGGCGGGTTGTTCTACGACCTGTGCGGCGACTACTACTCGTCGTTCGCCAACGCATCGGTCGCCGGCGTCGTCAACCTGCTGATCCTCGCTTTGCTGTGGCTGTACACCCTCGAAAGACCCTTACTCCCCGGGAGACTGAAATGGCAACTCATCAAGCCGTAGCCCACGCAACCCAGCCGTCCAACGCCGAGCGCTATGCGCGCATCGTCGAGTCCTCGAAGCGCCTGCGCTTCGACATCGAGAACGACGTGATCCGCGGCCGCAGCTTCGAATTCACCCGCAAGTTCCTGCCCGACGGCCTGTCGAAGGCGCGCGAGCTCACCTTCCTCAGCGGCCGCGAGCGGCTGCTGTTCAGCCAGGTGCAGGGCCGCACCTACGCCAACCTGTTCGGCCTGGTCGAGCGGTTCATCGCGCCGAAGATGCTCGAGGTCAGCCGCGAGCACTGGTTCGGCGACCAGAACGCGTTCGAGGCGCTGGTGCGCTTCACCGACGAAGAGCTCAAGCACCAGGAGCTGTTCCGGCGCGTCGAGCGGATGCTGGCGCAGGAAATGCCGGCCGGCTACGTGCTGATGCCGAAGGCGAACGACGTCGCCGGCGTGGTGCTCGGCAAGTCGACCTGGGCGGTGCTGGGGCTGATCTGCCACATCGAGATCTTCGTGCTGTCGCACTACCGGCAGGCGATCGAGCCCGACTTCGAGCTCTCCGCCCTGTGGAAGGACATCTTCACGTTCCACGCCCGCGAGGAGTCGCAGCACGCCATCATCGACGAGCT
>DASUZH010000541.1:0-4650 GCA_036376975.1 Burkholderiales bacterium
GCGGCGCGTTCGCGCACCGTGATCGCCTCGACGTGCTCGAGCTCGTCGCGCACCGCGGCCGTCGCGGCGCCGTGCGAGAGCGGCCCGGCGCCGATGGCGTAGACCATCACCGGCACCCCCTTCTCGCGGGCGATGCTCACCTCGCGCAGGTAGGTGCGCGCGTCGGCGTCGTACAGGATTCCCCCGCCGCCCAGGACCAGCAGGTCGAGGCGCTCGACCTCGGGCGTCACTTCGGAGCGCGACAGCTTGCGCACCGGGATCGCGCGGTCGACCCCGTGCCGGCGCTTGGTGTCCTCGGCGTCGCGCGAGAACACGCTGATCTCGACCGGCAGGTCGCGCCTCAGCTGCGAGACGATCGACTGCAGGATCGCCTCGTCGCCCAGGTTTAGCCCGCCGTACGACCCGGTAATTCCTACCTTGTAGACGTCTTTTCCGTTCGCCATCCGGGTATTTGATGCAAGAACGATTCCACTTAAAATCCTCCTTATGGCGGGGGGAAAAACGCGCGTCCTGGTGGTCGACGACAACGAGGACCTGCGCAATACCATCGGGGCGTTGCTGCAGGCCGACGGCTTCGACGTCGTGCTGGCCGCGGACGGCCAGGCCGCCCTCGCCCAGCACCAGGTCAGGCCGGTCGACGTCGTGCTGACCGACCTGTTCATGCCCGACAAGGACGGCATCGAGACCATCGTCGAGCTGCGCAAGCTCTCGCCGGGGGTCAAGATTGTCGCCATGTCCGGCTGGACCTCGAGCCAGGGCTCCGACTACCTCCAGGTGGCGCGCGAGATCGGCGCCAGCGTCACGCTGCAGAAGCCGTTCGACCCGGAGGAGCTCAGTCGGGTGCTGCGCCGCCTAGTGACCTGAAGCCGGGCCGCTCCTTGACCGCCACGGCGCCGCGCTCGATGGCGGCCTGGATCTCGATCGGGTCGGCAGGCTTGACGAAGTGGCAGTCGAAGCCCGCCGCCGCCGCGCGCGAGCGGTCCTCCTCGCGCCCGTAGCCGGTCACCGCGATCAGCAGCGCGCCGCGCGTGGCGGCTTCGGCGCGCAGCTGGCGGGCGATCTGGTAGCCGTCCAGGCCGGGCAGCCCGATGTCCAGCACCACCACCTGCGGCTCGAACACCTTGGCCGAGCCGAGCACCTCGTTGCCCTCGGTCACCACCTTGGTCTCGTGCCCCTCGAGCCTGAGGTAGGCGGCGACCGTCTCGGCGGCGTCGGCGTTGTCGTCCACCACCAGCACGCGCCGCCCGGTGGGGCTCCTCCGGCTTTGCGCGATCGAGGAGACCTTCTCGGGCCGGTTGCCGACCGCGGTCAGGCAGGGCAGGAAGATGCGGAAGGTCGAGCCGCGGCCCGGCCCGGCGCTCTCCGCCTCGACGCGGCCCTGGTGCAGCTCGGCCAGGCGCTTGACCAGGGTCAGGCCGACGCCGAGGCCGCCCTGGCTGCGGTCGAGCGAGCGCTGCCCCTGCACGAACAGGTCGAACACGCGCGGCAGCAGCTGGGCGTCGATGCCCTCGCCGTCGTCCTTCACCGCGATGACCGCCTCGCCTTCTTGCGCGAACGCGCTCACCTCGATGTGGCCGCCCTCCGGCGTGTACTTGGCGGCGTTGTTGAGCAGGTTGGCGAGGACCTGCGACAGGCGCACCGCGTCGCCGAACACCCACACCGGCCCCGGCGGCGGGCGCACGGCGAGGTGCTGGCCGCGCGCCTCGATCAGCGGCCGCACCGTCTCCACGCTGTGCGCGATCACCTTGCCGAGCTCGACCTGCTCCTTCTTCAGCGTGATGCGGCCCTCGCTGATGCGCGAGACGTCGAGCAGCTCCTCGACCAGCCGCACGAGATGCCCGACCTGCCTGTCGACGGCTTCCCTTGCCATGGTGAGCGTCGGGTCGGGCGGCGCGACGCGGCGGATCACCTCGACCGCGGTGCGGATCGGCGCGAGCGGGTTGCGCAGCTCGTGCGACAGCATGGCGAGGAACTCGTCCTTGCGCCGCGCCTCCACCTGCAGGCTCTCCTCGGCCGCGCGCGAGCGCGCGATCTCGCGCTGCAGGCTGCCGTAGAGGCGCGCGTGGTCGAAGGCCATGGCGGCGCGGCTGACCAGCTCGTCGAGCATCGCCGCGTCCGCCTCGCGCGCCTCGATCAGCAGCGCGCCGAGGCGCCGCTCGCCGACGCGCAGCGGCGCTCCGGCGGGCGTGACGCGGCCCTCGCTCATCACGTCCTGCAGCGACGCGGCGAGCGCGCGCGGCAGCTCCTCGTACGGATAGTGCAGGATGTCCTCGGCGGAAGAGAGCACGATCCAGCGGCCCTGCTCCTCGTCGTCCACCAGCAGCGTGGCGCGGCCGGCGAAGCGCGGCACCGCCAGCTCGAGCAGGCAGCGCATGCCCTGGCGCAGGTCGAGCGAGGCGCCCAGCTCGCGGCTCGCGCGCGCCATGAAATCGGCGCGGCTGCGGCTGTCCTCGGCGGCGCGCCGCGCCGCCTCGGCCTGCGCCCGCGCCACCTGCTCCTCGGCCATCAGGCGGGTGCGCTGCTGCGCCTGGTACAGCTCGACGAACACCTTGACCTTGCTGCGCAGCACCTCCGGCATCACCGGCGACAGGATGTAGTCGACCGCGCCGAGCGAGTAGCCCTGCGCCGTCTGCACCTCGTCGGCGTAGGCGGTGATGAAGATGATCGGCGTGCTCGCCGAGCGCCGGTGGCCGCGGATCAGCGACGCCGTCTCGATGCCGTCGATGTCGGGCATGTTGACGTCGAGCAGGATCACGGCGAACTCGCGCTCGAGCACCTCGCGCAGCGCCTCCGAGCCCGAGCGGACCATGATCAGGTTCTGCCCGAGGTCCTCCAGGACCGTCTTGAAGACGAGAAGCTTTTCCGGGAGGTCGTCGACGATGAGGATGTTGGCTTTGCTATCGATACAGCCACCCTCGCAGGACCGCCAGCAGGTGGACCCGGTCCACCGGCTTCGACAGGTAGTCCCACGCTCCCGCCTCGATGCACTTCGCGCGGTCGCCCTTCATCGCCTTCGCCGTCACCGCGATGATCGGCAGGTCGCGCCCGCGCGGCAGCTTGCGGATCTCCTTGATGGTGGTGATGCCGTCCATCTCCGGCATCATGATGTCCATCAGCGCGATGTCGATGCTCGGGTCGGCCTCGACCAGGCGGATCGCCTCGCGGCCGTTGTTGGCCGAGACGATCTCCATGCCCTGCTCGTCGAGCACGGTGGCGAGGGCGAAGATGTTGCGCATGTCGTCGTCGACGATCAGCGCCTTCTTGCGCTCCAGGATGCGGTTCGAGGTGTGCAGGTCCTCCAGCGCCTGGCGCTCGTCGGGCGACATGGTGGCGGCGTTGCGGTGCAGGAAGAAGTAGACGTAGTCGAGCGCGCGGTCGACCGACTGCGCCTCGCGCAGCGTGAACGCGCCGTCGCCGCGCTTCCAGCGCGCGGGATCCGTTTTTTCTCCATAGAGAATTATCGGCAAGGGCTGGACCACGGCCTTCTGCTCCAGCGTCTCCAGCACGTCCTGCGGGCCGAGGTCGGCGCCCTCATGCAGCACCAGGCAGTCGACCTGCTCCGAGCCGAGCAGCCGCAGCGCGTCCTTCGCCCCCTCGGCGAGCAGCACGCCCGCCTCCGCGCCGGTCAGCCGCGTGCGCATCTCGTCGCGCGCCTGCCCGGGCGGCAGCAGCATCAGCACCTGTCCGCGCGCGCGCGCCAGGTACTTGCGCAGCTGCTCGATCGCCTTGTCGACCAGGTCCTTCGAGGTGAGCGGCTTGGCGAGGAAGCCGATCGCGCCCGAGTTGAGCGCGCGCTCGCGCGCGTCGTCGGTCGACACCACGCACACCGGGATGTGGCGCGTGGTGAGGTCCTCCTTCATGCGGTCGAGCACGCGCCAGCCCTGCATGTCGGGCAGGAAGATGTCGAGCGTCATCACCGATGGCGTGTGCTCGCGCGCGATCGCCAGCGCGGCCGCGCCGGTGCCGGCGACGATCGCCTTGAAGCCCTGCTGGCGGCCGGCCTCGAGCAGCACCTTGGCGAAGGCGAGGTCGTTCTCCACGATCAGCAGCACCTCGTCGCCCGGCTTGACCTCGTCGCGGTCGTCGCCGGCCTCGTTGACGAACGGGAAGCTCGGCTCGGCCTCCACCGACAGCGCGTCGGCCTGCTGCTGCAGCTTGGGCGCCGCCGGCGTCGGCGTGACGGACGGCCGCGGCGCGACCTTGCGCGACGGCACGTACGACTGCGGCAGGTACAGCGTGAACACGCTGCCGCTGCCGGGCGAGCTCACCAGCTTGATCTCGCCGCCGAGCAGCTTCGACAGCTCGCGCGAGATGGCGAGGCCGAGGCCGGTACCGCCGTACTTGCGCGAGGTGGAGCCGTCGGCCTGCTGGAACGCCTCGAAGATGATCTGCTGCTTGTCGGTGGCGATGCCGATGCCGGTATCGCTCACCGAGTAGGCCACCACCTGGTCGGCCTGGTTCAGCTCCTCGCATTCCGGCGACCAGCCGGAGGCCGCCGGCGCGATGCTGAGCGAGACGCCGCCGGTGTGGGTGAACTTGAACGCGTTGGACAGCAGGTTCTTGATGATCTGCTGCAGGCGCTTGATGTCGGTCTGCACCGTGCCGGGCAGCGCCGGATCGACGCTGACCTCGAAATCGACGCTCTTCGAG
>DASUZH010000542.1:0-2490 GCA_036376975.1 Burkholderiales bacterium
CTTCAATGCGGTGTGCGTGTCCTGAAGTGGACCGGCTGGCTGCTCCTGGCGCTGGTCGTCCTTACCGCCATCCTGGTTGCCTCCATCGGCTACTTCAAGGGGCCGCTGACCCGCGCTATCAGCGACGCCACCGGGCGCGAGCTGGTGATCGACGGCGACCTGCGCGTGGTGTTCAGCCTGGTCCATCCCCGCTTTCGTGCCGAGCGCGTAACGTTCGCCAACGCCGAGTGGGGGCAATACGACTACATGTTGCAGGCCGACGCGATCGAAGCGTCGGTGAGCCTGCTCGGCCTGCTGCGCGGCCGGCTGGTGGTGCCGGAGGTGCACCTCGAAGGCGCGGCCCTCGCCCTGGAGATGGACGAGGGGGGCCGCAAGAACTGGATCCTGCGCGAGGGCGACGAGGAGAAAAAGAAGGAATCGCGCGTCTTCATCCGGCATCTGACCCTCGACGACGGCCGCCTGCTGTACGAGGACCTCGGGCGCGAGATCAGCCTCGCGGCCGAGCTGCAGACCGACGCCAGCGGGGTGGCGTTCACCATCAAAGGGGTCTACCAGAGCTGGCCGGCCAGCGCGCAGGGGCACGGCGGGCCGGTGCTGGCGCTGCGCGACACCGACCAGCCGTATCCCCTGAAGGCTTCGGCGAAGATCGGCGACACCGCGCTCGAGATCGACGGCCAGATCACCGAGCTGATCGGCCTGCGCGGCATCGACACCCGCATCGAGCTGTCCGGCAAGTCGATGGACGACCTGTACTGGATCATCAACGTCGCGCTGCCCTCGACTAGCCCGTATGCGACGGCCGGGCGGCTGTTCCGCGACGGCAAGCTGATCCGCTACGAGAATTTCACCGGCAAGGTGGGGGAAAGCGATCTGTCGGGCACCTTCGAGTTCGACGCCGGCGGCGAGCGGCCGCTGATGAAGGGCAAGCTGGAGTCGAAGATGCTCAACCTGGCCGACCTCGGCTCGCTGGTCGGCACCGGCCAGGAGCGCGAGAGCGAAGGCGTGCTGCCCGACATGTCGTTCGACCCCGCGCGCTGGGAGAGCGTAGACGCCGACGTCACGCTGCGCTCGGGCACCATCAAGCGGCCCAAGCAGCTGCCGATCGAGAACCTCAACGCACGCGTGCTGATGAAGGACAGCGTGCTGTCGCTCGAGCCGCTCGACTTCGGCATCGCCGGCGGGCGGCTGGCGGGGCCGGTGCGCATGGACGGCAACCGGGAGCCGATGAGCTCGAGCATCACCATGAAGGTCGACAAGCTGCAGCTCGCCAAGCTGTTCCCGACCGTAAAGGAGGCGCAGGCTTCGCTCGGCAACCTGGGCGGCGCGATCGACCTGAAGGGCAAGGGCAGCTCGGTGAAGGAGATGCTCGGTACTTCGAACGGCAAGATCGCGCTCTACATGGACGGCGGCCGCATCAGCCGCCAGCTGATGGAGATCGTCGCGCTCGATCTGTGGGACATCGCGCAGCTCAAGCTGAGGGGCGACCACACCACGGTCGACCTCCGCTGCGCGATCGCCGACCTCGACGTGAAGGACGGCATGGCGAACATCAACGCGATGATCATCGACACCGGCGTGGTCAACGTCCAGGTCGGCGGCTGGGTGAACCTGAAGACCGAGGAGATGAACCTCAGGGTCGAGCCGCGGCCGAAGGACAAGAGCATCGCCTCGCTGAACAGCCCGCTGCACGTGCGCGGCACCTTCTCGCAGCCGCGCGTCGCGCCGGACGCCAAGATGGTGGCGAGGGGCGTCGGCGCGATCGTGATGGGGGTGCTGAACCCGCTGCTCGCGGTGATCCCGCTCATCAACGAGGGCCCGGGCAAGGACAGCGCGTGCGGCCAGCTGATCGCGGAGGCGCTGGCCAATACCAAGACGGCGGCGGAGGGGCGTTCGGCGGCCGCCGGAGCGAGCAGCAAGGGTTCTTCCCCGAAGCCGCAGCCCAGGCCGGAGACCCGGCCGGAGCCGAAGCCGCAGTCTGAGCCGCCCCAGCAGCCCTGAGCGGCTGCCGGCTACTTCTTCAGGCCGATCTGCTGCATCAGGCGGGCCAGCTCGGCGTCTTCCTTCGCGATCAAGGTGCCGAAGGCGTCGGCGCCGAGGAACGCCGGGCGCACGCCCAGGTTCTCGCTGCCTTTCTGGAACTCACTTGAAGCTACAGAGGTCCTGACTGCGGATTCGAGAGCTGAAATGACGGCTTTCGGAGTCCCTTTCGGAACGGCGATGCCGCGCCACGCCTCGAGCGACACGTCGATGCCTTGCTCCTTGGCGGTGGGCACGTCGGGCAGGGCGGGGTCGCGGGCCGGGATGAGCGCTGCGATCAGGCGCGCCTGTCCCTGCTTGACCGGCGCCGAGAGCGCGGCGGGCAGCTGGACGACGGCGTCGACGTGGCCGCCGAGCAGGTTCGGCACCACCTGCGCGGCGCCGTAGGGCACCTCGTTCACCTGCGCGCCGGTGGCGCTGAAGAGGGCGGCGAGCGAGATGTGCGTATGGCTG
>DASUZH010000543.1:0-7059 GCA_036376975.1 Burkholderiales bacterium
CGGCTGGCTGCATACCGGCGACGTCGGCAGCCTCGACGCGCGCGGCTTCCTCACCATCAAGGACCGCTCGAAGGACATGATCATCTCGGGCGGCTCCAACATCTACCCGCGCGAGATCGAGGAAGTCCTGCTGCGCCACCCGGCGGTGGCGGAGTGCTCGGTCGTCGGCCGCCCTCATCCCGAATGGGGTGAGGAAGTCGTCGCCTTTGTCGTGACTAGAAAGTCAGTTCAGAAAGAAGAGCTCGAGCAGCTCTGCCTCGACAACATCGCCCGCTTCAAGCGGCCGCGCGAGTACCGCTTCGTCGACGCGCTGCCGAAGAATAACTACGGCAAGGTGCTAAAGACCGAGCTGCGCAGGCAGCTGGCCTAGCGGTGGCAGCACTCGCTCAGGCGGTTGTCTGGGTCGCTGAGGATGTAGATCTCGCGCACCACGTTGTCGGGCGACATCTGCACGTACAGCCCCTGCGGCACCCAGCCGGCGGCGGTGATCGTCATGCGGTACTCCCAGATGTCGCGCTGCATGCGCGGGAACGGCCACACCTTCCACGGCGGCCCGAGCAAATCGCGCACGTCGTCCGCCCTGGTCTTGCCCTTCTCGAGCCTCGCCACGTTCTCGTCGGTGAGGCGCTGCTCGACCGCTATCACCTTGCCCTCGCGGTCGACGCGCGCCACGAACATGGCGAGGCCGTGCGGCTGCCTCGGGTAGTAGTACCAGGTCTCGCCGTCGGAATGCACCCGCTTGTCCGCGGCCGGTCCCATTCTGGATTCCAGCTGCGCGGTGGAGATGCCGGGCTCGGGCACCACGAACTGGCCGCCGACATAGTGGCTGCAGCCGGCGAGCGCCGCGACGGCGGCAAGGAGGAGAAGTCGGGTCATGCTGGCCTCACTTTCAGCGCCGGAACGTACCCGCGGGAAGCCGCGGCAACTCCGGATCGTCGATGTAGTAGTACTCCCTTAGCACGTTGTCGGGCGAGAACTGGACGAACAGCACCTTCCACTCCGTCTGCGCCGGCATCTGGTAGGTCCACACCTCGCGCTGCATGCGCGGGAACTGGTTGACCTTGTTGGGCGGCCCGAACAGGTCGTGCACCGCCTCGGTGGTCGTCTTGCCCCTCACGAGGTGCACCAGGTTGTCCTCGGTCAGCCGCTGCTCGACGGCGATCAGCTTGCCGTCGGCGGCGATGCGGGCGGCGTAGCTGGCGCGCCCGTAGGGCAGGCGCGGATACCACAGCACGGTCTCGCCGTCGGGGCCGGCGCGACGCTCGGCCGGCGCGCCCATCAGCTTTTCGACGTCGCCCGCGGTGGAGACGCCGGGCACCAGGCCGCGGCCGTCGAAGCCGGCGCAGCCGGCGAGCAGGAGCAGGGAAACGGCGATCAGGGCGCGCATGTCAGTCAGCGCTCTGCGTCTTGACGTAGTCGGGGTCGTCGAACATGTAGACCTCCCGCACGATATGGTCCATGGACACTTGTACGACGATTAGTTGCGGCTGGATGCCCTGGGCGTGCCAGGTCCAGGCATCCCGCTGCATGCGCGAGTAAGCATCGACGCGCCAGGGCGGGCCGAGCACGTCGAGCACGTCGCTGTCGCGCGAGACCCCCGGCTGCAGCCGATCCAGGTTCTCGCGGGTCAGTCGCTGCTCGATGGAGATCAGCCGGTCGTCCTTGCCGATGCGCGCGGCGTAGCTCACGGCGCCCGAGGGCTGGCGCGGATACCAGAGCAGCGTTTCGCCGCTGGCCAGCACGCGCTTGGCCTTCGCCGGGCCCATCACCTTGTCGACCTCGGCGCTGGTGGACTGCCCCGGCACCAGCGCGCGGCCGTCGTAGCCCGCGCAGCCAGCAAGCAGCAGCGCGCCGAGCAGGCAAGGGAGCGTCTTCACTCCGGACCGTCCCGGGCGGTGCCCTCGGGATCTTCGATGTAGTACGCCTCGCGCACCACACCGTCCTTGGACAGCTGTACGAGGATCAGCTTCGGCGTGATGCCTTCCGCCGGATAGCTCCAGATATCCCGCTCCAGGCGCTTGAACGTTTCGACGCGGTAGGGCGGCCCGAGCAGATCGAGCACGTCGCTGCCGCGCGAGACGCCGGGCTGCAGCTTGGCCACGTTCGCTTCCGTCAGGCGCTGCTCGACGGCGATCAGCCGGTCGTCCTTGCCGATGCGCGCGGCGTAGCTCACCCGCCCGGCAGGCAGGCGCGGGTACCAGAGAACGGTCTCGCCGTTGGGCCCGACGCGCTTGTCCCGCGCCGATCCCATCACCTTGTCGACTTCGGCGCTGGTCGAACGGCCGGGGACCAGGCTGCGGCCGTCGTATCCGGCGCAACCTGAGAGCGCCAGCAGCAGAGCCGCCAGCCCGCCCCCGACGGCCTTACATCGCCATGCCACGCACGAACTCCGGGTCGTCGATCTGGAATCTTTCCCGAACGATGCCATCGTTCGAGAACTGGATGATGAACTGCGCCGGGTTCATACCCTGCGCGTTGTAGGTCCAGGCTTCGCGCTGCATGCGCGGGAACTCGTCGATCCGCCAGGGCGGACCGAGGATGGCGCGCACGTCATCGCCTCTCGATTTGCCCGGCTCGATCCTCTGCAGGTTCTCGCGCGTCAGGGTCTGCTCGATCCCGGTCAGCTTGCCGTCCTTGCCGAAGCGCGCCGCATAGATGACGCGGCCGGAGGGCTGCCGGGAAAACCACAGCACGTTCCCGCCGTCGGCGCCCTTGGTGCGCGCCGCCACCGCGCCCATCTTCTTCTCCACCTCCGCCTCGCTCGCGCCGGGCGCCAGGTCGGAGCCATCGTAACCGGAAGCACACCCCCCGACGAGCAGCACCGCCGCCACCGCTATGATCCGCCTCATGCCCCTCCTTCGCCGTTGCTGGAACTGCAATGCCCCGCTCGGTACCCGGGAGCGCTTCTGCGGCCGCTGCGGCAGCCGCCAGCGCCCTTCCGAGGTGAACGCTGCCCGGGGCGGCTTTGTTCCGCCAGCCTACTCGCCCTTGCCCGGCTCGGGGGAAAAGTACTTGTCGAACTTGCCCGGCACTTCCTTCCAGGCGTCGGCGTCGGGCGGCGGCGTGCCCTTGCGCGCGATGTTCGGCCATTTCACCGAAAAGTCGGCGTTCAGCTTCAGCCATTTCTCCGCCTTCGGGTCCGAATCGGGCAGGATCGCCTTGGGCGGGCACTCCGGCTCGCAGACCCCGCAGTCGATGCACTCGTCGGGATGGATGACGAGCATGTTTTCGCCCTCGTAGAAGCAGTCCACGGGGCAGACTTCCACGCAGTCCATGTGCTTGCACTTGATGCAGTCTTCGGTGACGACGTAGGTCATGCGAGCTTTGCGCTTTCTCGGTTGCCGGCTGCGGCAATTATAGTTGGTCGCAGTGCAAGGAAAAAGTTGGCACCCGGCGCAGCGCCGATGCACGCGCCGCGTGTGATTTAGTGCATTGCCCCTGCTCTTGGCCGGGCCGGAAGATGGTGCGATGGAGATCCCGGTCCTGTTCGCCGCCCTGGTCGCGGCGGCGGTCCTGATGGTGGGCGCGGTCGTGCTGCTGCGGCGCGCCGCGGCCGCCGAGCAGGCGCTGCGCGAGAGCGAGCGGCGCCTGCGCATGGTGGCGGAGCACGACGCGCGCCGCTTCCAGTTCCTCGCCCACCACGACCTGCTCACCGGCCTGCCGAACCGCGTCATGTTCGAGGACCGCGCTCGCGAAGCCGTGGCGCGGGCGCGCCGGCGCGGCGAGGCCGCCGCGCTGCTGTTCCTCGACCTCGACCACTTCAAGGAAGTCAACGACAGCCTCGGCCACGAGGCCGGCGACGCGCTGCTGCGCGCCGCCGCCGAGCGGCTGCGCGGCTGCGTGCGCGGCGAGGACTTCGTCGCGCGCATCGGCGGCGACGAGTTCTGCATTCTCCTGCAGGGCCTGTCCGAGCCGCGCGAGGCCGCCAGCGTGGCGCAGAAGGTCGTCGCCGCCCTGGCGCGCCCCTACCAGATCGGCGCGCGCGAGGTCGCCTCCGGCGCGAGCGTCGGCATCGCCTGCACGCCGCAGGACGGCGCCGAGGTGGCGGACCTGCTGCGCCTGGCGGACGCGGCGATGTACCGCGCCAAGGAGGCCGGCCGCCACGCCTACCGCTTCGCCGCGCCGAGCATCAACCGCGAGCTGCACGCCGCGGCCGGGCTGGCCGACGAGCTGCGCGCGAGCCTCGAGCGCAACGAGCTGTTCGTCTGCTTCCAGCCGCGCATCGACTTCCACACCCGCCGGCCGGTCGCCGCCGAGGCGCTGCTGCGCTGGCCGCATCCGCGCTTCGGCCTGCTGCCGCCCGAGGCGTTCCTGCCGATCGCGGAGGACGCCGGCCTCGCGCCGGCGCTCGCCGCCAAGCTGCTGCGCGAGGGCTGCGCCCAGACCCGGCGCTGGCTGGACGCCGGCGCGGACGGCTTCAGCATCGCGGTGTCGGTGCCGGCGCGCCTGATGCGCCACCCGAGCCTGCCGGCCGAAGTGGCCGCCGCGCTCGCCTCCAGCGAGCTGCCGCCGCGCGCGCTGCAGCTCGAGGTGCCGGAAACCGCGCTGCGGCACGCCGCCGAGCCGGTGCGCGAAGCGCTCGCCGCGCTCGCCGCCACCGGCGCGCGCCTGGCGGTGGACGATTTCGGCTCGGGCTACGCGTCGCTGCCGATGCTGCGCGGCATGCGCATCGAAGGCGTCACCATCGACCGGCGCCTGGTCTCCAGCATCCCGGCCGACCGCGATGCTCCCGGGCTGGTGCGCGGGCTGATCGCGCTCGCGCACGGCCTCGACATGCAGGTCGTGGTGCGCGGCATAGACACTGCGGCGCACTGCAACTTCGTCATCGCGGCCGGCGGCCTGGTCGGACAGGGCGAGTTCCTCGCCGCCGCCGGTCTGGCGGGCGAAATCGAGCCGCTGCTTTCCGCGCGCCGCGCCGCGTAGTACAAAAAGGTAACTGCATGCGTTTCGCTACGACACTGCTGTAGCCGTCCTGCTACAGCACGCCGGGGCGTTATGGCATTGCCGCGCGGCGGGCGCGGCCTCAAGATAGCTGCTTCGCCTGCCGATGCCGCAATCGCGCTTCACCGTCGTCTTCGCGCCGCTGATCATCGTCGGCGGCGCCCTCCTTCTGCTCCTCGCCGCCGGCGCCGAGATCGCCGAAGCCGCGCGCGCGTGGCTGCGCGACGGCGTGGCGCCGCCGAAGGACCTGATGCTGCACGTGCTGGTCGCCGGCGCGTCGCTGCTGCTCGCCGCCGCGGTGCTGGTGATGCGCCGCACCGGCCGGCGCACCGAGGCGGCGGAGGAAGCGCTGCGCGAGAGCGAGGCGCGGCTGCGGCTGGTGGCGAACAGCGTCCCGGCGCTGATCTCCTACGTCGACCGCGAGCAGCGCTACCGCTTCAGCAACCGCACCTACGACGACTGGTTCGGCATCGCGCACGAAAGCATGTCCGGGCGCACCATCGCCGAGGTGTTCGGCGACGACGCCTACCAGCGCATGCGCGGCAACTTCGAGCGCGTGCTGGCCGGCGAGGAAGTCGAGTTCGAGTTCACCACCGCCGAAGGCGGGCGGCGGCGCACGCTGCAGGTCGCCTGCGTGCCGCAGATCGGCGCGGACGGCGCGGCGCTCGGCTTCTACATGCTGGCGAGCGACGTCACCGCCCTGAAGCGCGCGCAGGAGGACCTGCGCTTCGCCGCCGTCCAGCTGCAGCACGACGCGCGGCGGCTGGAGTTCCTCGCGCACCACGACCCGCTCACCGGCCTGCCCAACCGCGCCATGTTCGCCGAGCGCGCGCGCGAGGCGGTGGCGCACGCGCGGCGCCACGACAAGACCGCCGCGCTGCTGTTCCTCGACCTCGACAACTTCAAGCAGATCAACGACAGCCTCGGCCACGAGGTCGGCGACGGCCTGCTGAAGCAGGTCGCCGCGCGCCTGCGCGCAGCGGTGCGCGGCGACGACTTCATCGCGCGCATCGGCGGCGACGAGTTCTGCGTGCTGCTGCAGGACATCGCGGAGCCGCGCGAGGCGGCGGCGGTGGCGCAGAAGCTGATCCACGAGCTCGGCCGGCCGCACCATGCGGAGGGCCGCGAGCTGTTCGCCGGCGCGAGCATCGGCGTCGCCTGCGTGCCGCAGGACGGCGAGGACGTCGGCACGCTGCTGCGCCTCGCCGACGTCGCCATGTACCGGGCGAAGCAGCGCGGCCGCAACGGCTACGAGTTCTTCTCCGCGCTGCTCAACCAGGACGCGGCGGCGGCCGCCGCGCTCGCCGCCGAGCTGCGCGCCGGCATCGAGCGCGGCGAGCTGTTTCTCGTCTACCAGCCGCGCATCGACGTCGCCACCCGCCAGGTGGTGGGAGCCGAGGCGCTGCTGCGCTGGCGCCACCCGACGCGCGGCGTGCTCGCGCCCGACGCCTTCCTGCCGCTGGCCGACGACAACGGGCTGCTCGAGCCGATCGGCGGCTGGGTGCTGCGCGAAGCCTGCGCGCAGGGCCGGCGCTGGCTCGACGCCGGCATCCGCCCGCTGCGCGTCGCGGTCAACGTCACCGCGCGGCAGCTGCGGCAGGCGAGCCTGCCCGAGCAGGTGCGCGCCGCGCTCGAGGCGAGCGGGCTGCCCGGCGACTCGCTGCTGATCGAGCTGCCCGAGGCCGCGGTGCGGCAGGTTCCCGAGCCGCTCGAAGGCGCGCTCGCCGGCGTGCGCGCGACCGGCGCGCGCATCGGCGTCGACGACTTCGGCACCGGCTACGCGTCGCTGCCGATGCTGCAGCGGCTGGGCGTCAGCGCGGTGTGCGTCGATCGCCGGCTGATCGCCGGCGTGCCGGCCGACGGCGAGCGCGCCAGCCTGGCGCGCGCGCTGGTCGCCCTCGCCCGCGGGCTCGACTTCGAAGTGGTGGCGAAGGGCGTCGAGAACAACGTGCAGCGCGATTTCCTGGCCGAAGCCGGCTGCCGCATCTGCCAGGGCGAGCTGTTCGCCGCCGCGGGCACGGCGCTGGAGATCGAGCCCTTCCTGCGCGCGCGCCTCGCCGCCTAGGCGTCGACGACGAAGTCGAACGCGCCCTCGCCGGGCTTCGCAATCTTCATCTC
>DASUZH010000544.1:0-6256 GCA_036376975.1 Burkholderiales bacterium
CCTCTGGGCTCGATCCTCACCGCCGCGACCGCGAGGAGGCGCGCACGCTCTACGAGCTGCTGCAGGACCGCGTCGTGCCGCTCTACTACAGCCGCACCAACGGCGCGACCGGCGCGTACTCGCCGCAGTGGCTGCAGATCGACAAGCGCTCGATGGCCACGCTGCTGCCGCGCTACGACGCCTCACGCATGCTCGGCGAATACGTCTCCAAGTTCTACCTGCCCGCCTCGCGCCAGGGACGGCGCTACGCCGAGCAGGGCTTCGCCGCGGCGAAGGCGGTGGCGGCCTGGAAGGCGCGCGTGCGCGCGGCCTGGCCCGGCGTCGCCGCGCGCCGCCTCGACCAGCCGAAGGGCCGCATCCAGTTCGGCGACAGCCTGCCGGTGGAGATCGCGGTGAAGCTGAACGGCCTTTCGCCCGCCGACCTGCGCGTCGAGCTGCTGCTGTCGCGCACGCTGCGCGGCTCGCCGGCGCTCGAGCACAGCCACGAGCTGGCGCCGGCCGGGGAAGCGGGCGGCGGCGAGCAGCGCTACGCCATCGCTCTCAGGCCCGGGCTGGCCGGCAAGCTCGACTACCGCGTGCGCATCCTGCCGCGCAACGACCTGCTCACGCACCCGTTCGAGCTGGGTCTTTGCTGCTGGGTCTAGACAGGAGCGCCAGCGAGCGCCCCTGCAGGGGATAGGCTTTCTCGAAGGCGGGATTCTCCGTTCCGGTATCGACGAGCGCGCTCCAGCGTCCGGCGGGCAGCGGGAACGGCACTTCTCCCTCGTTGGCGTTGAGAAGCAGAAGCAGGTCGTCGTCCACCACCGGCGTGCCGCGCTCGTCGCGCTCGCCCAGGCCGCGGCCGGAGATCAGCGCGCCCAGGCAGCGCGCGCTCGAGCGGTTCCACTCCTGGTCGGTCATCTCCGCGCCGGCGTAGTTCAGCCACACCACGTCGGGATCGCGCTCGGCGCGGCCGCGGAACCAGGTGCGGCGGCGGAACAGCGGGTGCGCGTTGCGCAGCGCGATCAGGCGGCGCGTGAACTCGAGCAGCGCGCGCTGATTGCCGTCGAGCTGCCAGTCCAGCCAGGACAGCTCGCTATCGTGGCAGTAGGCGTTGTTGTTGCCCTGCTGCGTGCGGCCCATCTCGTCGCCGGCCAGCAGCAGCGGCACGCCTTGCGAAAACAACAGCGTCGCGAGCAGGTTTCTCTTCTGTTTTTCCCTCTCGGCCCCGGCGTCCCAGCTGCGGTTGTCGTTGGAGCCGTCCCGGTTGTCCTCGAGGTTGGCCTCGTTGCGCTTGGTCTCGTAGCTCACCAGGTCCTGCAGCGTGAAGCCGTCGTGCGTGGTGACGAAGTTGACGCTCGCGGTCGGCCCGCGGCCGCTCCGCTGGAACACGTCGCTCGAGCCGGACAGGCGCGAGGCGAGCTCGCCGACGCGGCCGCCGTCGCCCTTCCAGTAGGAGCGCACCGCGTCGCGGTACTTGTCGTTCCACTCCGACCAGCCGGGCGGGAAGTTGCCGAGCTGGTAGCCGCCCTCGCCCACGTCCCAGGGCTCGGCGAACAGCTTGACGCGCGACAGCACCGGATCCTGGCGCACCGCGGCGAGGAAGGCGCTGTTGCGGTCGTAGTGGCCGGGCACGCCGCGCGCCAGGGTCGCCGCCAGGTCGAAGCGAAAGCCGTCGACGTGCATCTCCTCGACCCAGTAGCGCAGGCTGTCCATCGCCAGCGCGAGCACTACGCGGTGCGCGAGGTTTAGCGTGTTGCCGGTGCCGGTGTAGTTCAGATAGCGCGCCGGGTCGTGCGGGTCGAGGCGGTAGTAGATGAGGTTGTCGATGCCGCGGAAGGCGAGCGTCGGCCCGTGGTGGTCGCCCTCGGCGGTGTGGTTGTAGACCACGTCGAGAATCACCTCGATGCCCGCCGCGTGCAGGGTCTTCACCATGGTCTTGAATTCGCCTACCGTCCCGCTCGCCGAGTAGCGCAGCTCCGGGGCGAAGAAGCCGATGCTGTTGTAGCCCCAGTAGTTGCGCAGCCCGTGCTGCAGCAGGTGCTTCTCGTCGGCCATGGCGTGCACCGGCAGCAGCTCTACCGCGGTCACGCCGAGCCGCTTCAGGTGCTCGACCGCCGGCAGGCTGGCGAGCCCGGCATAGGTGCCGCGCAGCTGCTCCGGCACGTCCGGATGAAGCTGCGTGAAGCCCTTGACGTGCAGCTCGTAAAGCACCGTGTCGCGCATCGGCGTGCGCGGCGGCCGGTCGTCGCCCCAGCTGAACGCGGGGTCGATCACCTGGCAGCGGCCGAGGCCCGCGCCGATGCGGCCGCGGATCAGCCGGGCGTACGGATCGAGCAGCGTCTTCGCGCGGTCGAAGCGGTGGCCGCGGCCGGGATCGTGCGGCCCGTGCACGCGGTAGCCGTAGAGCTGGCCCGGGCGCGCCTCGGGCAGGTAGCAGTGCCAGACGAAATCGCTGCGCTCGCGCACCTCGATCGCCTCCAGCATGCGGCGCCCCTTCGCCTCGAACAGGCACAGCTCGACGCGCTCGGCGTGCTTCGAGAACAGCGCGAAGTTCACCCCGGCGCCGTCCCACGTCGCCCCGAGCGGATAGGGGCGGCCGCGCCAGACGGTGCTCGGGGCTACGATCGACCGGGCAGGTGCGTCCACTCGCGGCCGAGCTTACTCCGGCGCGAGCGAGGCGGAGTAGATCCGTGCCGGCTGCACCAGGTGGCAGCCGTTGGTGCGCCAGCTGCCGTCGTCCTGCCGCTGCATCGAGTAATAGGCGAGCCAGACGCCGCCGGCGCGATCGGTGATCCGCACCTGCTGCACCACGTCGCCGGAGAGGATCGTCGGCTCGAGGAACGCGACCTTGCCCGGGCGGTAGACGGCGCGGTAGGCCATGCGCACCCCGTCGAGGAAGGCTTGCGGGCTGCCGAACGCCTGCTGCACCCCGGGGGAAGCGAGCGCGAAGGCGCCGCGCGCGTCGTCGCGGCGGAACGCCTCGATCTGGCGATGGATCACGGCGCGGATCTCCACCAGGTCGTCGCCCGTGACGCGTCCTTCGACGGCACGCGCCGGGAGGGCTCCGGCAAGCAGGAGCAGCACTACTGCGAACATCCTCATCTCAGCCTCCCTGAGATTGCAGCGCGGTGATCTGGGTGCGGCGCAGCACGCGCTCCAGGCGCGAGCGCTCGGCCATCACCTTGGCCGCGTACTGCGCGGTCCCGTCGCGGGACGCGCCGTTGTATTGCTGCAGCCCGGCTTCCAGGCTGCCCAGCCGGTGCACGTACTCCTGAAGGATACGGGCGCCGACCAGGATATTGCTCTCCGGGTCCAGCACCGCCTCTTCGCCGCCGTGGCGCTCGAGCTTCGCCAGGTGGAAGCGCGGGATGATCTGCATCAACCCCTTCGCCCCCATCGAGCTCTCGGCCTGCGGGTTGAAGCTCGACTCGATCGAGATCATCGCGAGCACCAGCAGCGGATCGAGTCCGACCTCCTGCGCGGCGCGGTACGCCGCGTGGACCGCCAGCCCGGTGTCGTCGGCCTCGACCCTGAAGTAGCGCGCCAGGTGCGTGGCGAGCTTCTGCTGCTCCGGGTCCAGCGGATCGCGCACGGCGTCGGCCTCGATCTGCTCCGGCAGGCAGGCGACCGGCGGCTCGGCGTCCGGCGCGAACGCGTTCTGCACCACGAGAGCGAGGCCCGCCATCAGCGCGGCGCCGACCAGCAGGTGCCTGTTGTAGTCGTGCGAGGGCATGCCGGAAATGATCGTAGTGGCGAGCCGCGCGCGGCGGTATCGCCGCTGCATGAATTTGCTGTCGCGCTTCGGCTACGCGCGGTCGGCTGCGAAGCGACAGCAGAAAGCGAGTCCGGGCGATAGTCGTCGGAACAGCGACTCCCTATCATCGGCGCGCATACCGAATGAACTAGAAACCACATCAAGAAAGGCCTTCCGAACCATGAAAATCGTTGCTCTGGTCCTTGCCGGCGGTGAAGGTACGCGGCTGCACCCCCTCACCGCCGAGCATGCGAAGCCGGCCCTGCCGTTCGCCAACGGCTACAGGATCGTCGACTTCGTGCTGAGCAACCTGCTGAACTCGGGCATCTCGACCATCTACGTGCTGGCGCAGTACAAGCCCGAGTCGCTGATGCGGCACATCGCTTCGGCCTGGTCGCCGTGGTTCGACGACAGCGCAGGCCTGATCAAGGTGCTGCTGCCGCGCTCCAACACGCTCGGCGGCAGCTTCAAGGGCACCGCCGACGCCGCCTACCAGTACTTCGACGTGCTGCAGGCGCACCGGCCCGACGTCGTCGCGGTGTTCGCCGCCGACCACGTCTATCGCATGGACGTGCGGCAGATGGCGCGCCATCACGCCGAGCGCTGCGCCGACGCCACCGTGGCGGCGGTCGCGGTGCCGATCGCGCAGGCGTCGTCCTTCGGCATCATGTCGACCGACGCGGAGGACCGCGTGCGGGAGTTCCGCGAGAAGCCGCGCGTCGCCCCGGCGATCCCCGGCAACCCGGGCCAGGCCTACGCCTCGATGGGCAACTACCTGTTCCGGCCCGAGGTGCTGGCCGACGCGCTGTGCGAGGCGCGCGCGCGCGGCGAGACCGACTTCGGCCGCGACGTGCTGCCGCGGCTGTGCGGCTCGGCGCGCGTCTACGCCTACGATTTCGCCCGCAACGTGGTGCCCGGCGTCCAGGAGTACGAGGAGCACGCCTACTGGCGCGACGTCGGCACGCTGAGCGCGCTCGCCGCCGCGCAGCAGGACGCGATGGGTCACCGCCCGCGCTTCAACCTGTGGAACCGGCGCTGGCCGATCCGCGGCGAATACGACGCCGCGCTGATGGCCAAGCTGCGCGACTGGCGCTCCGCGCCCGAGGTCGAGGCCGAGGAAGCGCCCGCCCGCGCCGAGCTCAGGCCGGCTGTCGCCTGGCAAGCCGCAGGCGCAGGTAGAGATCTGCGTAGCGACGAGCGGCTTCAGACCAGCTGAAATCGCGCGCCATGCCGGCGCGCTGGATCTTCCTCCAGCGCGCCTGGTCGCGCCACGCCGCCACCGCGCGGCGCACCGCCTGCACCAACGCGGCGCGCTCCGCGCCCTCGAACAGGAAGCCGGTCTCGCCGTCGGCAATCGTGTCCGTCAGCCCGCCCGTGGCGCGCGCGACCGGCGGCGTGCCGTAGCGCTGGCTGTACATCTGGCTCAGGCCGCAGGGCTCGAAGCGCGAAGGCATCAGGAACACGTCCGCGCCCGCCTCGATCAGGTGCGCGAGCTCCTCGTTGAAGCCGGTGGCGACCGCCACCTGACCCGGATAGCGGGCGGCGAGCACCGTGAGCGCCTGCTCCTGCGCCCGGTCGCCCTTGCCGAGCACCACCAGCTGGGCGGGAAGCTCCAGCAGCTCCTTGGCCGCAGCCACCACCAGATCGATGCCTTTCTGATGCGTGAGGCGCCCCACCATGCCTAGCAGCGGCACGCTGGGGTCCACGCGCAGCTCCGCGCGCCGCTGCAGCGCCGCCTTGTTCGCCGCCTTCACCTCGAGCGTCGACGCGTCGTAGTTGGACGCGATCAGCGCGTCGCCCGCCGGATCCCATACCCGGGTGTCGATGCCGTTCAGGATGCCGCTCAGGTCGGCGCTGCGCCTGCGCAGCAGCCCGTCGAGGCCGCAGCCCTGGGCGTCGCCCTGGATCTCGGCGGCGTAGGTCGGACTCACGGTGGAAATCGCGCCTGCGCACGCGAGGCCACCCTTCAGGAACGACAGCCGGCCGTAGAACTCCAGCTTGTCCACCGAGAAATCGCTGCGCGGCAGCTCGAGCCCGTCGAGCGCGTCCGCCTCGAACAGGCCCTGGAACGCCAGGTTGTGCACCGTCAGCAGGCTCGCCGCCGCGCCGGGCTCGCGCTGCAGGTAGACCGGCGCGAGCGCGGTCGGCCAGTCGTTGCAATGCACGACGTCGGGCCGCCAGGCGAGCGGCGTGTCCGCGCCGCCCAGCAGCGCGGCGACGCGCGACAGCAGGCCGAAGCGCAGCGCGTTGTCCGGCCAGTCCTCGCCTTCGCCGGTCTGGTACGGCCCGCCGTTCCTTATATAGAGCTCCGGGCAGTCCAGCAGGTACAGCGGCACGCCCGTAGGTAGCCGCGACTCCAGAATGCGCGCCTTCCTGCCAAGCAGTTCTACTTCAGCGAGCACCCGGCCCGGGAGGGCACCGTACGCAGGCAGCAGGACGCGAACATCGATCCCGATCCGCCGCAGCGCCGCCGGCAGGGCACCCGCCACGTCGCCGAGGCCGCCGGTCTTGGTGAGCGGC
>DASUZH010000545.1:0-7583 GCA_036376975.1 Burkholderiales bacterium
CAGGCGGCTGGCGCGCTGCGGTACCGGCGCAATGCGTCGCCCCGCGCGAGGCGCCGCCGCCGGCAGGCGACGGCTGGGTCGGCTGCGGCAGCGGATTTGCCGCCTTCCCGGAGTTTCTTCAGAATAGGCTCTCTTCAGTGAAGCCCGAAATCCATCCCAGCGCCATCGCCGTCGCCCGGCTCGCCGCGCCGCGCCTCGCCGCCGGCGAGGGCGTCGACGCCGCGCTGGCCGCGCCGCTCTACGTGCGCGACAAGGTCGCGCTGACTACGCGGGAGCTGGCGGCGAGATGAGCGCCGTCCTGAAGAACGTTCCGGTGCTCGGCGCGATGCGCGAGCACGACCTCGACGAGGTGATGCGGATCGAGGCGGTCATCTACTCGCATCCCTGGACGCGCGGCAACTTCGCCGACTCGCTGGTCGCCGGCTACGAATGCCGCACCTGGCGGATGGACGGCGAGCTGCTCGGCTATTTCGTGCTGATGGTGGCGGCGGGCGAGGCCCACCTGCTCAACCTGTCGGTGGCCGCCGCGCACCAGCGCCGCGGCCACGGCACGACGCTGCTGCGCGAGGCGGCGGCGATCGCGCGGGCGCGCGGCGCGCGCGGCGTGTTCCTGGAGGTGCGGCCGAGCAACGCCGGCGCGCAGGCGCTCTATACGCGCTTCGGCTTCCGCCGGATCGCGGTGCGCCGCGGCTACTACCCGGCCGACGCCGGCCGCGAGGACGCGCTGGTGCTCACGCTGCCCCTGCAATGAGCCGCAGAGACGAGCTGCTGGCGGAGATGGGTCTTTCGCCAGTCTGGAAACTTCGAGTGGCTCAGGCTGAAGAGCCCGTAGGGCAGCAGGGGACCTGGATCGAGCTCAAGCAGGCCGTGCCCGCCTGCACCGCCTGCGGCCTGCACAAGTCGCGCACGCAGACTGTGTTCGGCGTCGGCGACGAGCAGGCCGACTGGCTGCTGGTGGGCGAGGCGCCCGGCGCCGAGGAGGACCGGCTCGGCGACCCGTTCGTCGGCCAGGCCGGCAAGCTGCTCGACAACATGCTCGCCGCGATCGGCCTGGCGCGCGACGACAACGTCTATATCTGCAACGTGCTGAAGTGCCGGCCGCCCGGCAACCGCAACCCGGAGCCCGACGAGGTGGCGAAGTGCACGCCGTTCCTGCTGCGCCAGATCGAGCTGATCCAGCCCAGGCTGATCGTGGCGATGGGGCGCTTCGCCGCGCAGACGCTGCTCAACACCGATGCGACGATCGCCAGCCTGCGCGGCCGCGTGCACCGGTACGCCGGCCGGCCGCTGATCGTCACCTACCACCCGGCCTACCTGCTGAGGAACCTGCCGGACAAGTCGAAGGCCTGGTCGGACCTCGTCTTTGCCCGAAGGACGATGGCGTCGCTCTAGTGCTTTCCCGGGACCTCCGCCCGGGCGAAGGCGAGCAGGCGCTGCACCTCCTCGCCGTGCACCCGCAGGTTGCGCCGGTACCACCACTGCACCAGGGTCATGGTGCCGGCGACGAACAGGCCGAACGCCGTGATCACCATGTAGATGGAGTGGCCGACGTGCAGCAGCCACGAATACAGCGCGATCATCACCAGGATCGAGGTGTTCTCGTTGAAGTTCTGCACCGCGATCGAGCGCCCGGCGCCCACCAGGTGGTGGCCGCGGTGCTGCAGCAGCGCGTTCATCGGCACCACGAAGAAGCCGGCGAGGGCGCCGATCAGCACCATCAGCACCACCGCCAGCCAGACGTGCTGCACGAAGATCATCGCGATCACCACCACGCCCATCAGGATGCCGAGCGGGATGACGCGCACCGACTTGTCGAGCGACACCCACACCGAGGCGAGCACCGCGCCGATGGCGATGCCGACCGCGGTGATGCCCTGCAGGATCGCGGCGCGCGACAGGTCGAAGCCGAGCGCCGCGCGCGCCCATTCGATGACGATGAACTGCAGCGTCGCGCCGGCGCCCCAGAACAGCGTGGTGACGGCGAGCGAGATCTGGCCGAGGCGGTCGCGCCACAGGTGCAGCACGCAGCGCCAGAAGTCGGTCAGCGTGTCGAGCGGCCGCGCCGCCAGCGGCTTGAGCGCGACGCCGGTGTTGGGCACGTGCAGGTTGAACACCGCGGCGATGGCGTAGACCGCGACGATCAGCGCGATCGCCGCCTCCGCCGGCGTGTCGATCGGCGTGTCGATCAGCGGCAGGTCGATGGCCAGCAGCACGCCCGAGGTGCGGACGTGGATCAGCACCCCGCCGAGCACGGTGCCGAGCAGGATCGAGGCCACCGTGAGGCCCTCGATCCAGCCGTTGGCGATCACCAGCTTGCGGTGCGGCAGGTACTCGGTGAGGATGCCGTACTTGGCCGGCGAGTAGGCCGCGGCGCCGAGGCCGACCAGCGCGTAGGCGAGCATCGGGTTGGCGCCGAACAGCATGGTGATGCAGCCCGCGATCTTGATGCTGTTGGCGATGAACATGATCTGCCCCTTGGGCAGGCGGTCGGCGAACGCGCCGACGTAGGGGGCGAGCACCACGTAGGAGATGACGAAGAAGAACTTCAGGTACGGGGTCAGCCACGACGGCGCGTCGGCCTGCATCAGCAGGGCGATCGCCGCGACCAGCAGGGCATTGTCGGCGAGCGACGAGAAGAACTGCGCCGCCATGATGATGTAGAAGCCTGCGTTCATGCAGCGGCGGGTTATAGCATATTAGACTTGCGCTATTCCTGTCCTGAAGGTTTATAACGCTCGATGCCTCGCCCCATACGCGCCACGGTTTCGGCGGGCGCGCTTGCGCACAATCTGAAGATCGCCAAGGCCTATGCCGGCCGGGCCTGCAAGGTCTGGGCGGTGCTGAAGGCGAACGCCTACGGCCACGGCCTGGAGCGCGCGGCGCGCGCTCTGGAAGCCGCCGACGGCTTCGCGGTGCTCGACTTCCAGGAAGCGGCGCGGCTGCGCGTCGCCGGGGAGGCGAAGCCGATCCTGATGCTGGAGGGCTTCTTCAAGCCGGGCGACCTGCCGCTGCTCGCCAAGTACGCGCTGACGCCGGTGATCCACAACCCGGAGCAGGTCGAGCAGCTGAGGGCCGCCGACCTCGGCGGCGAGATCGAGGTCTACCTGAAGGTCAACAGCGGCATGAACCGCCTCGGCTTCGCGGTCGACGGCCTGCGCGCGGCGTACAACGCGCTGCGCATGCACCGGCAGGTGCGCAAGGTGTCGCTGATGACGCACTTCGCCGACGCGGACGGCCCCGGCGGAGTCAAGGCCCAGCTGGCGTGGCTGGAGGAGATGGTGCGGCCCATCGAGGGGCTGGCGCACGCCACGCGCTCGCTGGCCAACTCGGCGGCGCTGATCCGCTTCCCGGAGGCGCGCGGCGACTGGGCGCGGCCGGGCATCATGCTCTACGGCTGCTCGCCGTTCGCCGACGAGACCGCGCAGCAGCTCGACCTCAGGCCGGCGATGACGCTGACCTCCGAGCTGATCGCCACGCAGCACCTGCACGCCGGCGAGCGCATCGGCTACGGCTTCTCGTACGAGGCGGTGGGCGACATGACCATCGGCGTGGTGGCCTGCGGCTACGCCGACGGCTACCCGCGCCACGCGCCGAGCGGAACGCCGGTGCTGGTCAACGGCAAGCGCACGCGCACCGTTGGACGCGTATCGATGGACATGATCTGCGTCGACATCAGCGACATCCCCGGGGCCTACATCGGCACCCCGGTGACGCTGTGGGGCGAGGGCCTGTCGGCCGACGAGGTGGCCGCCGCCGCCGGAACCGTCAGCTACGAGCTGCTGTGCGCGCTCGCGACGCGGGTGCCGGTGCAGGAAATCGCCTGATGGCGAAAACCAAGACGGCCTACGTCTGCTCCGACTGCGGCGCGTCCGCGCTGCAATGGTTCGGCAGCTGTCCCTCCTGCGGCGCGGCCGGCACGCTCACCGAAACGCTGGCCGAGAAGAAGCGGCCGGCGTTCCGGATCGAGCCGGTGGCGCTCTCCAGCGTGCAGGCGAAGGACCTCGAGCGCATCCCGACGGGCGTCGAGGAGCTCGACCGCGCGCTCGGCGGCGGCCTGGTCGGCGGGCAGGTGGTGCTGCTCGGCGGCGACCCCGGCATCGGCAAGTCGACGCTGCTGCTGCAGGTGGTCGCCGGCCTGCCCAACGCACTCTATGTCTCGGGCGAGGAGTCCGGCGAGCAGGTCGCGCTGCGCGCGCGGCGGCTCGCGCTCGACGCCGGCGGAGTGAGGCTGGCGGCGGAGACCCAGCTCGAGCGCGTGCTCGGCGCGCTGGAGGACGCCCGCCCGCGCATCGCGGTGATCGACTCGATCCAGACGGTTTGGACCGAGGCGCTGCAATCGGCGCCCGGCTCGGTGGCGCAGGTACGCGAGTGCGCGGCGCAGCTTACGCGGCACGCCAAGCGCTCGGGCATGGCGCTGCTGATGATCGGCCACGTCACCAAGGAGGGCGCCATCGCCGGGCCGCGCGTGCTCGAGCACATCGTCGACACGGTGCTCTACTTCGAAGGCGACCCGAACTCGAGCTTCCGGCTGGTGCGCGCGGTGAAGAACCGCTTCGGCGCGGTCAACGAGCTCGGCGTGTTCGCCATGACCGAGAAGGGGCTGCGGGGGGTCAGCAATCCCTCGCGGCTGTTCCTGTCAAATCACGAGAAATCGGTGCCGGGCTCCTGCGTCCTCGCTACGCTGGAAGGAACCCGGCCGCTGCTGGTGGAGATCCAGGCGCTGGTCGACGCCGCGCATTCGCCCAACCCGCGGCGCCTCTCGGTCGGGCTGGAGCAGAACCGCCTCGCCATGCTGCTCGCGGTGCTGCACCGGCATGCCGGCATCGCCACCTGGGAGCAGGACGTGTTCGTCAACGCGGTCGGCGGTGTGCGCATCGGCGAGCCGGCGGCGGACCTGGCCGTGTCGCTCGCCATCGTCTCCTCGCTGACCGATCGACCGATCCCGGAAAAAGTTGCCGTGTTCGGCGAGATCGGCCTCGCCGGTGACGTGCGGCCCGCGCCGCGCGGGCAGGAGCGCCTGAAGGAGATCGCCAAGCTCGGCTTCGAAAAGGCGATCGTGCCGCGCGCCAACCTGCCGAAGGGCAGGATCGAGAAGCTGGAGCTCATCCCGGTCGACCGCATCGACCAGGCGGTCGCCAAGCTGCGCGAGCTGTAGGTTCCCGCTTTCGCGGGAACGACGTCTCCCCCGCGAAAGCGGGGGTCTAGACTGCCGGCGGGTTGCGCTCGGGGTAGGTGCCGCGCTGGTGCCAGTAAGGGTAGGCCGGCAGCAGCGCGCTCGCCGCATCCAGCTTCGCGATCTGCGCCGGGGTCAGCTTCCAGCCCACCGCGCCGAGGTTGGCGCGCAGCTGCTCCTCGTTGCGGGCGCCGATGATCACCGTCGACACCGATGGCCGCTGCAGCAGCCAGTTCAGCGCGATCTGCGGCACGGTCTTGCCGGTCTCCTTTGCCACTACGTCGATCGCTTCGACCACCTTGTAGACGTGCTCGTCGGGCACCTGCGGGCCCTTGTCGACCGCGATCTGGCTCTGCAGGCGGCTGACCTGAGGCTTCGGCGCGCCGCGGCGGATCTTGCCGGTGAGGCGCCCCCAGCCGAGCGGGCTCCACACCACGCAGCCGACCTTCTGGTCGAGCGCGAGCGGCATCAGCTCCCATTCGTAATCGCGGCCGACCAGCGAGTAGTACGCCTGGTGGGCGACGTAGCGCGAGAGGCCGTGGCGGTCGGAGTAGGCGAGCGCCTTCATCAGGTGCCAGCCGGAGAAATTCGAGCAGCCGATGTAGCGGATCTTGCCGGCGCGCACCAGGTCGTCGAGCGTGCCGATCACTTCCTCCACCGGCGTCACCGCGTCGAAGGCGTGCAGCTGGTAGAGGTCGATGTAGTCGGTGCCGAGCCTGCGCAGGCTCGCCTCCACCGCGCGCGGCAGGTACCAGCGCGAGGAGCCGACGTCGTTCGGCCCCGGTCCGCGCCGGAAGCTGCCTTTCGTCGAAATGATCACCTGGTCGCGCCGGCCCTTGATCGCCTGGCCGAGGATCTCTTCCGCCATGCCGTTCGAATAGCCGTCCGCCGAGTCGAACATGGTGAGTCCCGCCTCCAGGCAGACGTCCACCAGGCGCGTGGCCTCCTTGACGTCGCTGGCGCCCCACGCCTTGAAGAACTCGTTGCCGCCGCCGAAGGTGCCGGTGCCGAGAGTGAGCGCCGGGACCATCAGGCCCGAGCCGCCGAGTTGCCGCTGTTCCATCGCCATCGCTATTGTCCTTTGCTCGCCATCGTCGCCGCGCGGATTCCGCTGCGCACCGCAGCTTCCAGCGTCGGCGGATATTCCGGATCGGTGTAATCCCCGGCCAGGAATATGCCCGGAAACCGCGTCGCGGTATCGGGGCGTTTCACGCCGGGCGTGCAGCTGATGGTGGCGCGCTTCTCCGCGATCACGCGCGCCCACAAGGGTTTCTCGCCGACCAGTTTCTCTGCGGCCAGCTCGCGATGGCACGCCTCGGCCAGCTCGTCCTGCGCCATCTGCTGGTGGTCGCCCTGCGCGCTGATCACCGCCGCGAGCAGGCCCTTCTCGCCGGTCAGCGCGCCGCGGTCGAATACCCACTGCACCAGGCCGCCGGCGAGGCCGAGCATGGGGAAGGGCAGCTTCACGCTCTTGGAATACTGCAGGTAGCAGGTGTTGATCGGCTGGTACGAATACTCGGGCGCGAGCTCGGGCAGCAGGTTCTTCAGCTGGTGCGGCCCGACCGCCACGATCACCGCTGAGAACTCGTTCTTCAGTTCATGCACACCCTGCACAGGGTGCCGCAGGTGGACCTGGTTTCCGCTTCTCACAAGAAAATCCATCGCTGGCTCGGGAAACAGCTTGGAAAGGTCGACGCAGGGAAGCAGCAGGTCGCTCGCATCGTCGTCGCCCATCAACGTGTCGCGCAGCGCGGCGAGGAAGGCGTTGGCCGAGGCCTGCTCGGCCGGCGTGTTGAGCGCGGAAACGCACAGCGGGCGCCAGAGGAAGTGGCCGATGCGGCCGCTCTGGCCGTGCTGCTCGAGGAGCTGCTGCACGGAGATGTCGGGCTGGAGGCGGAAGCGCGCCTTTCTCATGTGGAGCATGAACCGCACCGCAGCGAGCTTCTCGCGCGGCGGAATGCCGCGCGCCGCGAGCAAGCCCATCAGCCCGCCCAATGGCGCTGGCAGCCAGAACCTCCTGAAGAAAAACTCCTTCGTGTAGCGGATCTCGAGCGGAATGCGAAGCAGGGCTTCGCTCGGCACGCCTACCGTGCGCATCAGGCGGAACAGCTCGGAGTACGCGCCGACCAGGATGTGCTGGCCGTTGTCGAGCTCGTTGCCCTGCGACACGATGCGCCGCGCGCGGCCGCCGGGTACCTGGCCCGCCTCGAACACGGTGACCGGCACGCCGCGTTCGGCGAGCGTGACTGCTGCGGCCATGCCGGCATAGCCGGCGCCAACGACGGCTACGCCGCTACCCATGTCTTCCAGGCGATCCAGAGCTTGCGCAGCGGAGTGAGCGAGGTGCGCTGCGCCAGCACCTGGTAGCCGTCGCGCTCGATCTCGTCGAGCAGCGTGCGGTAGATCGCCG
>DASUZH010000546.1:0-2503 GCA_036376975.1 Burkholderiales bacterium
CGCTTATGATTCAAGAAAGAAAGGGCGATTGCTTGCCGACGCCGGCATCGTGCGCAATCGCGCGAAGATCGACGCGACCATCGTCAACGCCCGCGGTGTCATCGCGTTGAGGAAAGAGTTCGGCAGCTTTTCGCGCTATCTTTGGAAGTTCGTCGGCGGCAAGCCGCTGCAGGGCAGGCGCAAGGGCGGCGACGTCCCGGCGCGCACCGAGGTGTCGGATGCGCTGTCGAAGGACCTGAAGAAGCGCGGCTTCAAGTTCGTCGGCACGACGATCATGTACGCGTTCATGCAGGCCGTCGGCATGGTGAACGACCACCAGATGAGCTGCTTTTGTTGGCGGAAACTCAATGCGAAACGCTAGGTTTGCAGTCCTCCTGATCGCCGCCCTCGCGGGGCCGGCGCTCGCCTACGACGCCAACGGCGTCGCGCTCGGCGGCAAGGAGGCGGACGTGAAGGGCAAGTATCCGAGCGTGCGCTGCCAGCCGCTCGAGTGGAAGAGCAAGGCGGCCGACCGGCGCTGCGACGACGCGAAGATCGCGTTCGCCGGCGGCGTGCAGGCGCGCATCACCTTCTACCTGAAGAGCGACGCGGTCCAGGCCTTCGACGTGCGCTTCGAGACCCGCGACCTCGACCGGGTCGTCGACTTCCTCAAGAAGCAGTACGGCGCGCCCAGCGCCGAGAGCCGCGACACGCTCGAGCGCAAGGACAAGGCGACGCGCAAGTTCTACAAGGCGCGCTGGGAAAAAGGGCGCGACTACATCGTGCTCATCGCCGACCTGGAGAAGAGCCGCTCCTCGATGCTAGCTTCGCGCGGCAACTTCGAGGAAGAAATCTACCGGGTTCGCTAGAGCTTCTTCAGCAGCTTTACCGCCCGGTCGGCGTCCTCGGCGGTGTCGAGCGCGATGTTGCAGACGAACTTCTTGCCGATCGCGTGCGCCGAGATGCCGCGGAAGCTGATGCCGGCGTCGCCCAGCGCGCGCGTGATCTTCGCGCCGAGGCCGGGCTTGTCGCCGCCCTCGACGCGCACGCCGTGCATCACGCCGGTCTTCGCGATGCCGGCGGCGAGCGCCGCCTGCTCGGCCTTCTTGCCCTTGATCGGGCCGACGATCAGCATGCCCTTGCCGGGCTGCTCGGCGAGGCGGCGCGCGAACACCGTCTCCAGGTTGACCTTCGCCTTGGCCAGCGCTTCGAGCGGCGCCGCGGCGCCGCCGGCGCGGTCCTCGATGGTGGCGATCCAGACGTCGTTGCGGGTTGCCTTGAGTGCCATGCGGTCCCCCTCCAGGTTGGCCAGCAGCGCATAATCTACTCCCAGGAGGCCAGTCATGGATCGGGACAAGAGCGCCGAGCGGCGCGCCGAAGTCGACGCGGCGGTGGCGGACGTGCGGGAAATCGAGCGCCGCGAGGGCGTGACGCGCGCCGGCCTGGAAAGCATCAAGCAGCGCCTGCTGCGCCTGGCCGCGCGCAAGGACCTGTTTAGCGAGAAGGATTTCCCGCCGCCGGCGCCCGGCGGCAAGCTGAAGTCCTGCCTGTACCGGGTGGCGGAGGACGCCGACCATCGCTTCGCGCTGTACGTCAACGCCTCGCTCGGCGGCCACAACACCCCGCCGCACAACCACACCACCTGGGCGGTGATCGTCGGCGTGAGCGGCGAGGAGCTGAACCGCTTCTACGACCGCGCCGGCGGCGGCGTGCGCGAGAAGGGCCAGTCGGTGGTGAAGCAGGGCACCGGCGTCTGCTTCCTGCCCGAGGACCTGCACTCGATCCACATCCAGGCGCCGCTGGTGAACTTCCACATGTACGGGCTCGGCCTCGACCAGCTCCACAGCCGCGAGTACTACCAGGCCCAAACTGAAACCTGGAAGGTCTTCCCCGCGCATGGCGATATCCGCGAAGCGCGTTAGCGAGCGCCTCGCCGGATCCGAAGAGCTCGCGCTGCTCGATGTGCGCGAGCAGGGCGTGCACTACCGCGGGCATCCGTTCTACGCCGTTTCGGCGCCGTTCTCGCGCCTGGAGCTGATGGCCGGCGACCTGGTGCCGCGCAAGGACGTGCCGGTCATCGTGCTCGACGGTGGCGGGGAAGGCCTTGCAGAAAAATCCCTGGCGAAGCTGAAACAGCTGGGCTACTCCGACGTTTTCATTCTTGAAAACGGCTGCGAAGGCTGGAAGCAGGCGGGGCTGGAGCTGTTCAGCGGCGTGAACGTTCCCTCCAAGGCGTTCGGCGAGTTCGTCGAGCACCACTACGAGACGCCGCGCATTCCGCCGCAGGAGTTGAAGGCGTTGCTCGAGAGCAAGCGCAAGATGGTCATTCTCGACTCGCGCCCGTTCGCCGAGTACACCCGCATGAACATTCCCGGCAGCGTCGACGTGCCGGGCGCCGAGCTCGCCTGGCGGGTGCACGACCTCGCGCCCGATCCCGACACGCTGGTGGTGGTCAACTGCGCCGGCCGCACGCGCAGCATCATCGGCTGCCAGTCGCTGCGCAACGCCGGCATCCCGAACGAGG
>DASUZH010000547.1:0-7310 GCA_036376975.1 Burkholderiales bacterium
CGATGCCGGCGAAGGCCGAGGACGCGAAGCGGGTGATCGCGAGGGCGCAGGAGGTATTAGATTTTTCTCGAAAAATAAAAATACCTGTGATCCATGTCGTGCTCGTCTACCGAAGACTGCAAAACATCGGCAGCGAGGGCATGACCTCGCCGTTCTGGAAGGCGATGCATGCCGCGCTCGGCGAGACCGATCGCCTGACGCCCGGCCGCAAGAGCACCGTGCGCGAGCACAACATCGAGGGCTCGCCGGGCACGCAGATCATCCCCGAGCTGCAGCGGCCCTCCGACTACGTGATCAACAACAAGAAGCGGCTGGACTGCTTCTACGGCACCGACCTGAGGAACCTGCTGGACACGCTCGGCGTGGACAGCGTCGTGCTGATGGGCATCAACACGAACACCTGCGTGCTCAATACCGCGTTCACCGCGTTCAACTTCGACTACCGCGTGGTGGTGCTGTCGGACTGCGTGGCGAGCATGTACGGCGACGACTTGCATGAGCTCGGGCTGCAGAACGTGTCGCGCTGCCTGGGCTGGGTGATCACCAACGAGCAGTTCTTCGAGAAGCTAAAGGAGGAGAAGCATGCGCCTCAACCGTAGGCAGTTCGTCAAGGCAGCTGGTGCGGTTTCACTGGCAAGTGCACTACCTGTAAGAGCGCAAAGCGGGTCGATGCGGCTGGGGCTGATGACCGTCAAGACCGGTCCGCTCGCCTCCGGCGGCATCGACATGGAGCGCGCGCTGATCCAGTACCTGAAGGAGAAGAACTACGCCCTGGCCGGGCGCAAGGTCGAGCTGTTCGTCGGCGACTCCGGCGGGGTGCCGGCGCAGTCGCGCACCAAGACCCAGGAGCTGGTCGAGCGCGACCGCATCCAGGTCATGATCGGGCCGCTCGACACCGCTTCCGCGCTCGCCACCGACGACTACATCCGCAGCCAGCAGCTGCTGACGCTGTCGGTCGCGGCGGCGGAGGACATGACGCAGAGGAAGCCCAACCCGTGGTTCACGCGCGGCACCTCGACCTCGTCGCAATGCTCGATGCCGCTCGCCGACTACTGCGCGAAGACGCTGAAGATGAAGCGCATGGTGGTGATCGCCGACGACATCGCCTACGGCCACGAGATGTGCGCCGGCTTCATGCGCGTGTTCGAGGACAACGGCGGCAAGGTGGTGCAGCGCATGTTCCCGCCGCTGACCGTGCCGGACTACGGCACGTACCTGGCCCAGCTGAAGACCAACGTCGACGGCATCTTCCTCGGCTTCGCCGGCTCGAACGGCTTCCGCTTCCTGCGCCAGATGAACGAGTACGGCCTGATCAAGAAGGTGACCCCGGTCGGCGGCATGACCGCGCTCGACGAGGCGGTGCTGCGCAACATGGGCGACGAGGCGCTCGGCATCGTCACCTCGTGCTGGTACTCGGCCGACATCGAGAACGCCATCAACAAGCGCTTCGTGGCGAACTTCCGCGCCGACTGGAGCTACGACCCCGGCTTCTACGCCGCCGCCACCTACACCGAGGCGGCGGTGCTCGACGCCACGCTGCAGCAGCTGAAAGGGAAGGTGGAGGACAAGGCGGCGTTCATGAAGGCGGTGCGCTCGATCAAGGTCGATACCTGCCGCGGCCCGGTGCAGTTCGACCAGTACGGCAACGTGGTCGGCAACATCTACATCCGCAAGGTGGTGCGCAAGTTCGGCCGGCTGGTGAACGAGGTGATCCACACCTACCCGAACGTCAGCCAGTTCTGGACCTACAAGCCGGACGAGTTCCTGAAGAACCCGGTGTACTCGAGGGATTTCCCGCCCTACAAGAACCTGGAGTCCTAGGTCCTGCAGTACTGGGCGATCCAGACGCTGAACAGCCTGGCGCTGGGAGGGCTGCTGTTCCTCCTGGCGTCGGGCTTTTCGCTCATCTTCGGGCTGATGCGGATCGCCAACCTGACGCACGGCGCGCTGTTCATGCTCGGCGCCTACCTGGGCGTCAGCATCCTCAAGAGGGTCCCGGACCTGTGGCTCGCCGCGGCGCTAGCCGGCGCGGCGGTGGCCGTGTTCGGCTTCTTCCTCGAGAGATTCATCCTCAGGAAGCTGGGCGGCAACGTCCTCGGCCAGGTGCTGGTCACCCTCGGCGTCAGCTTCATCATCGCCGACCTCTGCCTGATCGTGTGGGGCGGCGACCCGATCCCGATCCCGACGCCCGGCTGGCTGCAGCAGCCGCTGCGCCTGTTCGGCCTGGTGTTCCCCGCCTACCGGCTGGCGGTGGTTGTCATCGCAGTGATCGCTGCCGTTGGTTTGTATGTATTGATAGAAAGAACAAGGTTGGGCGCCATGATCCGGGCGGGCGTCGACGACATGGACATGGCGCGGGCGGTCGGCATCCCGGTGTCGCGCCTGTTCACCACGGTGTTCTGCCTGGGCGCCGCGCTCGCCGGCGCCGGCGGGGTGATCGGCGGGCCGATCATGTCGGCCTATCCGGGGCTCGACGCCGACATGCTGCCGCTCGCGCTGATCGTGGTGATCCTCGGCGGCGTCGGCAGCCTGCTCGGCGCGTTCGTCGGCGCCTTCATCACCGGCTTCGTCTACACCTTCGGCGTCGCGCTGCTGCCCGACCTGGCGTACGTGATCCTGTTCCTGCCGATGATCCTGGTGATCGCGTTCCGGCCGCGGGGATTGTTCGGAAAGTTCGCGGCATGAGGTGGGGAGTCCTGCTTGCCGCGCTGGTGGCGTTGCCTTTCCTGGCCGGCGAGTACTACATCAACCTCACCAGCCAGATCTTCATCTTCGCCATCTTCGCCGCCAGCATCAACCTGCTGCTCGGCTACGGCGGGCTGCCGACGCTCGGGCACTCCGCCTACATGGGGCTCGCCGCCTACATCTCGGCGCTCGCCGCGCTCAAGCTCGGCTGGCCGCACTGGGCGGCGGCGCCCGCGGCGCTGCTCGGCACGGTGCTGGTGGCCGGCGCGTTCGGGCTGATCGCGCTGCGCGCCACCGGGCTCGGCTTCCTGATGCTCACGCTGGCGCTTTCCCAGGTGCTGTGGGGCACCGCCTACCGCTGGGTGTCGATGACCGACGGCGACAACGGCCTGCGCGGGCTGTCGCGCCCGTTCCAGATCGACGGCGCGACGCCGTTCTACTTCTTCGCGCTGGCGGTGACCGTGTTCTCCCTCTGGATGATGGCGCGCTACGTCGGCTCGCCGCTCGGCGCCGCGCTGAAGGGCACGCGCGACCAGGCGCGGCGCATGAGCGCGCTCGGCCACGACGTGTGGCTGATCCGCTGGGTGACCTTCGTCTATGCCGCGTTCTGGGGCGCGGTGTCGGGGCTGCTGTTCGTCTACTACCACAAGTACATCCACCCGATCTCGCTCTCGCTCCAGAGCTCGGCCGAGGGCCTGCTCGCGGTGATCGCCGGCGGCTCGGGCACGCTCGCCGGCCCGCTGGTCGGCGCCGCCATCGTCATGCTGCTGAAGAACTGGGCCTCGGCGTACATCGAGCGCTGGAACATGCTGCTCGGCTTCGTCTTCGTGTTCATCGTGGTGTTCATGCCGGAGGGCGTAGTGCCCGGAGTGAAAAGGCTATGGCTGCGCTTCAGATCAAGAGCCTGAAGAAGGCCTTCGGCGGCCTGCCGGCGATCAACGGCGTCTCGCTCGAGGTGGCGCCGGGCGAGCGCCGCCTGATCATCGGCCCCAACGGCGCCGGCAAGACCACGCTGTTCAACCTGGTGACGGGGGATCTGCGCGCGGATTCCGGCTCGATATCGCTGTTTGATTCCGAGATCACGAAATTCAGCACCCATCGGCGCGTGCATCGCGGCCTGGCGCGCACCTACCAGATCATCACGCTGTTCCCGCACGACACCCTCGAGCACAACATCGCGCTGTCGCTGCTCGGGCTGTCGCGGCTGAGGTGGGATTTCTTCTCTTCGTTCGAGGGAAATTCCCTCTACGCCGATGCAACGGAGATCCTCAAGCTGGTCGGTCTCGAGCATCTCGCCGCGCGGCCGCTTGCCGAGGTGAGCTACGGGGAGAAGCGCCGGGTGGAGATCGCCATGGCGCTGGCGCAGAAACCGAAGGTGCTGCTGCTCGACGAGCCGCTCGCCGGCCTGTCGCGCGAGGAGCGCGGCACCGTCAAGGCGCTGATCGCCTCGATCCCGCGCGACGTCACGGTGGTGATGATCGAGCACGACATGGACACCGCGCTCGACATGGCGGAGCGCATCACGGTGCTGCACTACGGCAGCGTGATCGTCGAGGGCACGCGCTCGGAAGTGGTGGCCGACCCGAAGACGAAAGAGGTCTACCTTGGCCACTGAGGCGCTGTCCCTGTCCGGCATCGACAGCCTGTACGGCGACAGTCATGTCCTGCATGGCGTGAATATCGTATTAAGAGAAAAACAAGTTCTAGCCCTGCTCGGGCGCAACGGGGCGGGGAAGACCACCTGCATGAGCACCATCATCGGCTGGCTGAAGCCGCGCGGCGGCGAGATCCGCCTGTTCGGCGAGCCGATCGCGCGCCTGTCGCCGGAATCGATCGCGCGCAAGGGCGTCGGCCTGGTGCCGCAGGGCCGGCGCGTCTTCCCCAAGCTCACGGTGCGGGAGAACCTGGTGGTTTCGCAGCAGAAGGGGAAATGGAATCTTGAATCCGTATTTCAGCTGTTTCCAAGGCTCAGGGAGCGTGCGGAGCAGTACGCGGGATCTCTCTCGGGCGGGGAGCAGCAGATGCTCGCCATCGGCCGCGCGCTGATGGGCAACCCGCGCGTGCTGCTGATGGACGAGCCCTCCGAGGGCCTCGCGCCGATCATCGTCGCCGAGGTCGGCCGCACCATCGCGCGCCTCAAGGCGGAGGGCCAGTCGATCGTGCTGGTCGAGCAGAACGTGAAACTGGCGCTCGAGCTGGCCGACGAGGTGGCTATCCTCAACACCGGCCGCATCGTCTTCGCCGGCCCGGCGAAGGAAGTCGGGCAGCCGCTGATTACTCAACACCTGGGAGTGTTCTAGATGTTCTTTGATTGCGCACCGAAGAGCTCGGCGAGCAGGGCAGTGGTGAAGACGAAGAAGAAGGGCAGCCTGAGGGTCGACATCCACTGCCACTACGCCAACCCGGAGGTCGCCGCCAAGGTGGCGCACCTCAATCCCGGCCAGTACGAGCCTTCGGTGAAGTACGCCAACGCGCTGACGCGCGAGGTCAACGTCAAGCAGATGAAGGACCGCGCGCCGAAGCTGTCCGACATCGAGGTGCGGCTGAAGGACATGGACCGCATGGGCGTCGACATCCAGGCGGTCTCGCCGGCGCCCAACCAGACCTACTACTGGACCGACGCCGGGCAGGGCGCCGAGCTCGCCCGGATGGTGAACGAGCGCATCGCGGAGATCGTCGGCAGGTGGCCCGAGCGCTTCGTCGGCTTGGGCACTGTCCCACTGCAGGACCCGGATCTGGCCGTGGCGGAACTCGAGTACGCAGTGAAGAAGCTCGGCTTGCGGGGGGTGGAGGTCAACCCGAGCGTCAACGGCATGGACCTGTCGGATGGCCGGCTGGCGCTGGAGAAGTTCTTCGCCAAGGTGCAGGAGCTGGACGTGATCATCTTCATGCACCCGATCGGCTTCACGCAGGGCGAGCGGCTGCTCGACCACTACTTCAACAACGTCATCGGCAACCCGCTGGAGACCACGGTGGCGGCGAGCCACCTGATCTTCGACGGCGTGATGGAGCGCCACCCGAAGCTGAAAGTCGTGCTGCCGCACGGCGGCGGCTACCTGGCCCACTATTGGGCGCGCATGGACCACGGCTGGCGCGCGCGGCCCGACTGCCGCACCGTGATCAAGCGCAAGCCGTCCGGCTACCTGGAGAAGTTCTTCTTCGACACCATCACCTTCGACCCGGTCATGCTGCGCCAGCTGGTCGAGCGCTTCGGCGCCGAGCACGTCCTGCTCGGCACCGACTATCCCTACGACATGGGGGTGGAGGACCCGGTGGGATTCATCGCCAAGGCCGGCCTGTCCGCGGAGAAACTTAAGAAAGTCTTAGGCGGGAACGCCGCCGCGCTCCTGAAGATTGGCTACAATAAACCCACAAGGAGGAGGTCATGAGGAAACTACTTTCGTTGGTCGCGGCGTTGCTGTTCAGCACGCTCGCGTTCGCGCAGTCCGGCCCGATCAAGGTCGGCATGAGCATGCCGCAGACCGGCTCGCTCGGCGCCGGCGGCCAGGCGGCGCTGCTCGCGCTGCGCATGTGGGTCGAGGACGTCAACGCCAAGGGCGGCCTGCTCGGCCGCAAGGTCGAGCTGATCGCGTACGACGACCAGACCAACCCGGCGCTCACCCCGGCGATCTACACCAAGCTGCTCGACGTCGACAAGGTCGACCTGCTGATCGCGCCCTACGGCACCGTGCCGACCGCGCCGATCATGCCGCTGGTGAAGCAGCGCGGCCTGCTGCTGATGGGCAACTTCTCGTTCCAGGTGAACGCGAAGGTGCAGCACGACATGTGGTTCAACAACGCGCCGTGGAACGACGCCTCGAGCTGGTCCGACGGCTTCATCCAGGCCGGCCAGAAGCTCGGCGCGAAGACCATCGCGGTGCTCGCCGCCGACAACGACTTCGCGCAGAACCTGGCGAACGGCGCGCGCGTGCTGGCCGAGAAGGCGGGCCTGAAGAAGGTGTACGACCAGAACTACCCGCCGACCACCACCGACTTCTCGTCGCTGATCCGCGGCATCCGCGCCGCCAAGCCCGACATGGTGTTCGTCATGTCGTACCCGAACGACTCGGTCGCCATCGTGCGCGCGGTGAACGAGATCGGCGTCGGCGACTCGGTGAAGATCTTCGGCGGCGGCATGGTCGGCCTGCAGTTCACGCCGATCATGACCAACCTCGGCTCGTCGCTGAACGGCATCGTGAACTACAACTCGTACGTGCCGGGCATCCAGTACCCGGGCATCGAGGAGTTCCTCAAGCGCTACGCCGCCAAGGCCGCCGAGGCCAAGGTCGACCCGCTCGGCTTCTACCTGCCGCCGTTCAACTACGCCATCGGCCAGATGCTCGAGCAGGCGATCACCGCCACCAAGAGCCTCGACCACAAGCGGCTCGCCGACTACCTGCGCAAGAACGAGATGAAGACCATCGTCGGCCCGATCCGCTACGGTGCGGACGGCGAGTGGGCCAACGCGCGCGTGGTGCAGGCCCAGTTCCGCGGCGTGACCGACAAGAACATGGACCAGTTCCGCCAGGCCGGCAAGCAGGTGGTGATCTACCCGGGGCCGTACAAGACCGGCGACGTGATCGCACCGTTCGAGAAGGCGCGCGGCGGAAAATAATAGAACTGCC
>DASUZH010000548.1:0-3215 GCA_036376975.1 Burkholderiales bacterium
GGCGATCGGATCCTCGGTGCCCTTGACCTCGTTCAGCTCGCGATGGATCTCGCGCATGAAGTGGTGGAAGTGCACGCGGCGCTTCCGCACCAGCGGCACGCACAGGTAGAACGCGTCCATCAGGAAGCTCTTGCCGCGGCCGACCGGGCCCCAGAGGTACACGCCCTTCGGCAGCGGAGGCTTGACCAGCAGGCGCTTCACCGCGTTGGAGCGCTTCGCCTTGTACTCGCTCCACTCCTCGTACAGCCGCTGCAGGCGCTCGACCGCGCGGCGCTGCGACGGATCGGCGACGAAGCCGCGCCGCGTCAGGCTCTGCTCGTAGATTGCGACGACGTCGTTCTGGGGACGTTCCACGGACGGCCGATTCTAGCCGGTGCGGTCCGGTACACTCGCCTCAATGAGCAAGCCACGCGCGCCGGCCCTCGTCGTCGAGGACGATCGCCAGATCGCCGAGATCCTGCGCTTCATCCTGGAGGACGAAGGCTACGACGTGCGCGTGGCGCCGGACGGGCATGCCGCGCAGCAGCTGATCGGCAGCGCGCCGCCGCCGGCGATCGCGATCCTGGACGTGATGCTGCCTCATGTGGACGGCTTCGAGCTGATGGCGCAGGTGCGCGCCAGCCGGACCTGGCGCGCCGTGCCGGTGATCATGCTCACGGCGCGCTCCCAGGAGGAGGACCGTGCGCGCGGCCTGCAGGCCGGCGCGAACGAGTACATGGTCAAGCCGTTCAAGGCCGAGGAGCTGCGCGCGCTCGTGCGCGAGCTGGCGGCAAAGTGAGCCCGCGCGCATGGCTCTCGGCGGCGATGCTGCTCGGGCTCCTCGCCCGGCCGGCCGCAGCGCTCGAAACCGAGGCCGGCGCCACCTACGAGCGCCTCACCAACGACGAGCCCGACTGGAAGAGCTTGTATCTCGAAGCGGCGCATGCCTTCGCGCCGCGGCAGACGCTGTACGGCACGCTGCGCGAGACCGAGCGCTTCGATCTGCGCGACCGCGAGCTCTCCGCCGGATATGCCCACCCCTTCGGCACGGCCTGGACGGCGGTGCTGGAGGCGAGCCACAGCCCCGAGCACAACGTGCTGCCCGACAAGTCCTTCTTCGGCCAGCTCTATTGGGCGGCGGGCGGCGGCTGGGTGCTGAACGGCGGCGCGCGCTTCAGCGAGTACACCGACACCGACACGCGCATCCTGACCGCCGGCGTCGAGCGCTACTTCAGCAGCTATCGCGCGAGCTATACGTTCTACAACGGCAAGCCGGAGGACACGGGCTCCGCCTCGTCGCACCGTTTGGCGTTCGACCACTACTACTACGGCGAGCGCAGCCGCGTCGGCATGGCCGTCTCCTGGGGCCGCGAAGTGGAGAACGTCGGTCCTCCTTCCGGGATCGTCACGTCGGATGTGCGCGCACTTTCCGTGGTCGGCCGCCACTGGCTCACGCCGGAATGGGCCGTCGCCTGGGAACTCGGCACCCACGAGCAGGGCGACTTTTACCGGCGCACCGGCGGCAGGCTTGCCCTTCGCTACCGCTTCTGACCCGCAGGTCGCGGCGGCGCTGTGGGGGGCGCTTGCCGCGCTTTCCGCCGCGCTCACGCTGCTCGCGGCCGTAGTCGCGATGCGCGTCCGGCTGCTGCGCCGGCTTGCGCGGCAGCAGGACGCCGCCGCGCGCTGGAACCCGCTGCTGGCGAGGTGCACGGAAAGCGTTCCCCCGGAACTGCCCACATTGCGGCGGCGCGATGCCGAAGACTTTCTGCTGCTCTGGTGCCGCGCTCAGGAATCGCTGCGCGGCGAGGCCCAGGATCGCCTGCGCGAGCTGGCGCGGCGCCTCGGCGCCGAGGCGCATGCGCGCAGGCTGCTTCGCTCGCGCTGGGTGCGCGCGCGGCTGATTGCTGCCGTAACGCTTGGCCACCTGCAGGCGCAGGATCTCGCGCCGTGGTTGCACACCCAGATCGCGTCCGCACGGATTCTGGCGTCCCTGGTCGCCGCCAAGGCGCTGATTCGCATCGACGCCAGAGTAGGCCTTCCGCCGGTGCTGTTCGCAGCCGCCCGCCGGGAAGACTGGCCGCTTGGCAGCGTGGCGACGACTCTCAAGGAAGCCGACGCGCACCTCGTCGGACCGGCGCTGTCGTCCGCCATCCTCGCCGCGCTTCGCCGGGGCGACGGCGCCGGCGTCTCGCGGCTGCTGCGGCTGCACGTGGCGGCCGAACCCGGCGCGCTTCACGACGCCGTGCTGGCGGTGCTCGCCGAGTGCGCGGACTCCGAGGCGCTGGCCGCCGCCCTTGCCGCGCTGTCGCATCCGCGGGACGTCGAGCACGCGCGGCGCCTGCTCGGCCATGCCGAGTGGTTCGTGCGCGTGGCCGCCGCGCGCGCGCTCGGGCGCCTCGGGACCGAGAACGACGCGACCCGCCTCGTCGCCGCGCTGGGCGACACGAGCTGGTGGGTGCGTCACCGCGCGGCCGAGGCGCTCGCGCAGCTGCCAGGAATGAACGCGGCGCAGCTCGCCGCGCTCGCCGACCGCCAGGCCGACCGTTTCGCCGCCGACGCCCTGCGCCAGACGCTCGCCGAAAGGAACCTGTGACCTTGCAGGGCTTCGCCGATGCCGCAGCGTGGTTCTTCCTGGCGTATTTCGTCGCCCTGGGCCTGGGCTACCTCCTGCTCAACGCCTGCTCGCTTCTCGAGCTGCCGCGCCAGCACATGGCAGGGCTGCCCGAGCTGCTGCCGCGCCCGCATTCGGGCTACGAGCCGCCGGTGTCGGTGATCATGCCGGCGTACAACGAGGAGGCGACGATCGCCGCCTCCGTCCACTCGATCCTGCAGCTCGAGTACCCCGAGTTCGAGGTGGTCGTGGTGAACGACGGCTCGCGCGACGGAACCCTCGACGCGCTGACGCGCGAATTTGCGCTGGTGCCGTTCCCGCAAGCTTACCGGCGGCGGATCGATACGCGCGCGGTGCGCGGGATCTACCGCTCGACAACCTTTCCGAACCTGCGCGTCGTCGACAAGGAGAACGGCGGCAAGGCCGACGCCTCCAACGCGGGCGTCAACGCGGCGCGCTATCCGCTGGCATGCATCGTCGACGCCGATTCGATCCTCGAGCGCACCAGCCTGCGGCAGGTGGTGCTGCCCTTCCTGCTCGACCCCCGAACGGCGGCCTCCGGCGGCGCCGTGCGCATCGCCAACGGCTGCGAGGTGCGCGGCGGATTCCTCGAGAGCGTGGGTTT
>DASUZH010000549.1:0-2143 GCA_036376975.1 Burkholderiales bacterium
GAACGCGGCGCGCAGCCGCCCGATCACCTGCAGCCCGTTCATCGCGTCCGCCAGCCGATAGTCGGCGATCAGGGCGGCGGGCGCCTCGCCGGCGGCGCGCAGCTTGCCTTCGACGTCGGCCGCGCTCGCGCCGGCAATGCAGCGCCCGCCCCAGCTCTCGACGAGCAGCCGCATGCTTTCGCGGATCTCAGCGTCGTCGTCCACCACCACCACGGTCGCGCCGCCCAGGGCAGCCGCGGGAAGCTCGGCAGCCCGGTCCGCTGCCGGCGCCTCGGCGGCGCGCTCGAGATCGATGGAAAAGACGCTGCCCCGGCCGGGCGCCGACTTGACCGACACCTTGTGCCCGAGCAGCTCCGCGAGGCTTTTTACGATCGGCAGGCCGAGGCCCAGGCCCTGGGTGCTCGAGCCGGCGAGCTGGTAGTACTCCTCGAAGATGCGCTCCTGCTCCTGCACGGGAATGCCGGCCCCCGAATCCGCCACCTGCAGGCGCAGACAAGGGCCCGCGCGCCGGCAGCCGACGACGATGCCGCCGCGCTCGGTGTAGCGCACCGCGTTGGTCACCAGATTCTTCAGCATGCGCTCTAGCAGAAGCGGATCGCTTCGCACGCTCGCCGACGTCGACACCCAGCGCAGCTGCAGGTTCTTGTGCTCGGCCATCGGACGTTCCGCCTCCACCACCTGCTCGATCAGAGGCGCGATCGGAAACGCGACCACGCCGGGCCTGATCACGCCCGACTCGATGCGCGCGATGTCGAGCAGGCCGTCGAACAGCTGCTCGAGCGTGCGCACCGAGAGCTGGACGCCGCGCACCACGCGCAGCGCATCGGCGCCGCTGACGCGCTCCTCGAGGACCGATGCGTACACCGAGAGCGCCTGCATCGGCTGGCGCAGGTCGTGGCTGGCGGCGGCGAGGAACTTGGTTTTCGCGACATTCGCGGCCTCCGCCTCGCCGCGCGCCTCCTGCAGGCGCCGGTTCGAAGCGTTCAGCCTGCCGAGCAGCGCCGAGACGTAGGCCGGGATCACGATCAGGACCAGCAGCAGGGCCGCGCCGAGCGTCGCGTGGCCCGCCCACAGGTCGCTCAGCAGCAGCACTGCGACGAAGCCGACGACGGCGAGCGCCTGGGCAAAGTGCAGATAGGGGCGGCCGAAGCGGAAGCCATTGCCGGTGGGAATCCAGAGGAACATCACGTAGAGCACTAGGCCGGCTTCCCTGCCCAGCACCATGATCAGCACGACCTCGGTGAGGTCGACGACGATGCCGGTGCGGCGGCGCCAGGGGTTTACGCCCGGACGCAGCAGTAGCCAGCTGAGGTAGCCGGCGACCCACAGCTGCAGCACGGCCAGCACCGCGAGCAGCGCGAGCTCGCGATCGTCGAGGACGCGATCCCATAGGATGGCCGCCACGAAGTAAAGAACGATCATCACGTTGATGATCACGCGCAACTGACCTTGCGCGAACTCCGCCGGGTCGCCCGCACGCGCTGCCGAGAAGCGTCGCCGCCAGGTTCCCATGCTTATTGACGCAGCGGCGAGCGGCGCTTAGCCTTTGCGTGACCAGCGCCATGGCCACCGATTCCGCTCCGGCAAAGTCCACAGTGGTGCTCGCGGTAGATGATCACCCCCTGATCCGCTCCGCGGTGAGCGAGGTCATGCGCGGCATGGCCGCCGAGGTCGAGCTGCTCGAAGCCTCGACCCCGGAGGAAGGCCTCGAGCTGCTGCGCAGTCGGCGCGACACCGACCTCGTGTTGCTCGACCTCAAGTTCTCGCGCCAGACCGGCGTCGCGTTCGTGCCGCGCTTCCGCGAGCTGGCGCCCGCCGTGCCGCTCGTCATCTACACGATGTGCGAGGACGCGTCGCTGCTCAAGGCCGTGCTCGCCCATGGCGTGGCCGCTATCGTTCCCAAGACGCATTCCGCGAAGCTCCTGCGCAGGGCGATCGAGATCGTGATGGAGGGCGGCGTCTACCTGCCGCCCGAGCTGGCGCGCCAGCTCGCCAGCGAAAAAGCGCAGGCGCTCTCGCCGTCGATGACCGCTCAGCAGTCGAGAATTCTAGAGCTTCTGGCGCAAGGCATGCCGAACAAGGAGATCGCGCGCACCCTGGGAATCGCCTCGAGCACGGTCAAGAACCAGCTGACGATCGTGTT
>DASUZH010000550.1:0-7556 GCA_036376975.1 Burkholderiales bacterium
TCCATGATCTTCGCCTGGCCGCGCGGCAGCAGCATGATGTTGCCGGGCTTGATGTCGCGGTGCACGACGCCGCGCTCGTGCGCGAAGCCGAGGCCGTCGGCCACCTGCTGCGCGATGTCGACCGCGTCGGCGATCTCCAGCGGTCCCTGCTTGATGCGCATGCGCAGGTCGTCGCCCTCGAGCAGCTCCATGGCGAGGTAGGCGAGGTCGCCCTCCTCGCCGAAGTCGTAGGTGGTGACGATGTGCGGATGGGTCAGCTTGCCGGCCGCCTTGGCTTCGAGGAAGAAGCGCTTGTGGTAGTCCTTGCGCCCTTCGGCGTCGTCGGACAGCAGGATGGTCTTCAGGGCGACCACGCGGTCGAGGTTCGGGTCCTCGGCCTTGTAGACCACGCCCATCGCGCCGCGGCCGAGCTCGCCGAGGATCTTGTAGCGTCCGACGCGCGCCAGTTTCTTCTTGGCCATCAGAACTTCACCTTCTGTACCAGGGCGTCGACGTAGGTGCGGCCCTGCGCGGCGGTGGCGCGGTATTTCGCCTCCACGCGCGCGAGGAACTTGTCCTGGCCTTCGGCCTGGATGCGCGCGCCGACGCCGGCGCCGACCAGCAGGAGGGCCGCCGCCACGCTTGCAGCCAGGTAGCGGCGCCTGCGGCGGCGGGGGACGCGATGATCGGGCGCGAACAGCTCGTGGGTGCGCAGGCCGGCGTCGGTGAAGGTGCCGGCGGTCAGCATCTCCGTCTCGAGCCCCGGCTGCACATCGGCCAGCGCGTCGCGAAACGCGCGCGAGATGAGCAGCGTCGACGGCCCGGCGAACTCGGCGACGTTGGCCGCCACCGCGATGCCGTCGCCCGCCAGGCCTTCGTCGCCCTTGCCGGCGCCGGCGAGCTGCACCGCGCCGTGGTTGATGCCGACCGACAGCGGCAGGCCGGCGGTGGCGGCATACAGCGCGCGCTCGGCGAGGCGCAGCGCGCCGAGCGGGTCGCGCAGCACGGCGACCACCGCGCCGTCGGCGGCATCGAGCACGATGCGGCTGGCCGGGTCGAACTCGGCGGTCGTCACTGCCACTACAGCCTCGAGCTGCGCGCGCAGCCGCGTCTGCTCGGTTACCGGACGGCGGGCGAACTCGTGCATCTTCAGGAACACCACGCTGGCGAGCGCGGTCGTCACCCCGGCGGCGGGCATCCCCATGGTTACCGGATTGGTAGTCGTACCGTTGCTCGCGCCCGCCATAAGCCGAAGGATAAGGGAGGACACCCTTGCCGCCAGTGAAATATCCCCGTTAAAATCAGGCCCGCTGAGGAGCGTTGCGTCCCCGCCAAAGATCGTAAAGGTGGATTCCGGGGGTCAGGCTCAGCTAAATTCAACGGCGCTCGCATCGAAAGGTGCGGGCGCTTTTGCTTTCTGGAGGCCGTAAATGAAGATCGACAGCAAGTTCACCGATTTCAAGGTTGCCGACCTGGCCCTCGCCGACTGGGGCCGCAAGGAGATCGCCATCGCCGAGTCCGAGATGCCGGCGCTGATGGCGATCCGCACCGAGTACGCGGCGTCCAAGCCGCTGAAAGGGGCGCGCATCACCGGCTCGCTGCACATGACCATCCAGACCGCGGTGCTGATCGAGACGCTGAAGGCGCTCGGCGCCGAGGTCAGGTGGGCGTCGTGCAACATCTTTTCCACCCAGGACCACGCCGCCGCCGCCATCGCGGCCGCCGGCATCCCCGTGTTCGCTTACAAAGGCGAGTCGCTGGAGGAGTACTGGGAGTACACGCACAAGATCTTTGAATTCGGGGACGGCAAGGGCCCCAACATGATCCTGGACGACGGCGGCGACGCGACGCTGCTCATGCACCTGGGCCAGGAAGCGCAGAAGAACCCGGCCCTGCTCGCCAAGCCCGGCAGCGAGGAGGAGGAACACCTCTTCGCCGCCATCAAGAAGCGTCCGCAGGGCTGGTACACGAAGATGGCGAAGGAGATCAAGGGCGTCACCGAGGAGACCACCACCGGCGTGCACCGCCTGTACGAGATGCACAAGCAGAAGCGCCTGCTGTTCCCCGGCATCAACGTCAACGACTCGGTGACCAAGTCGAAGTTCGACAACCTGTACGGCTGCCGCGAGTCGCTGGTCGACGGCATCAAGCGCGCCACCGACGTGATGGTGGCGGGCAAGGTGGCGGTGGTCGCCGGCTACGGCGACGTCGGCAAGGGCTCGGCGCAGGCGCTGCGCGCGCTCTCCGCCCAGGTGTGGGTGACCGAGATCGACCCGATCTGCGCGCTGCAGGCGGCGATGGAGGGCTACCGCGTGGTGACCATGGACTACGCCGCCGACAAGGCCGACATCTTCGTCACCGCCACCGGCAACTTCAACGTCATCAACCACGACCACATGAAGAAGATGAAGGACCAGGCCATCGTCTGCAACATCGGCCACTTCGACAACGAGATCGAGGTCGCGGCGCTGGCGCAGTACAAGTGGGAGGAGATCAAGCCGCAGGTCGACCACGTCATCTTCCCCGACGGCAAGCGCATCATCCTGCTCGCCAAGGGCCGCCTGGTGAACCTCGGCTGCGGCACCGGCCATCCGTCCTACGTGATGAGCTCGTCGTTCGCCAACCAGACCATCGCGCAGATCGAGCTCTACACCAACACCGCGAAGTACCCGGTCGGCGTCTACACGCTGCCCAAGCACCTCGACGAGAAGGTGGCACGGCTGCAGCTGAAGAAGCTCAACGCGACGCTCACCGAGCTGACCGATACGCAGGCAAAATACATCGGCGTGGCCAAGTCCGGCCCCTACAAGTCCGACCACTACAGATACTGATATGAAAATCGCCGCGATGGGCGCCGGCGGCGTGGGTGGCTACTTCGGCGCGCGACTGCAGCAGGCGGGGCACGAGGTGGTGTTCTTCGCCCGCGGCCGGCACCTGGCGGCGATCCGCGAGAAAGGCCTGACCATCGAGAGCCCGCAGGGCAACGCGCGGCTGCAGGTCAAGGTGTTCGAGGATCCCGCAGAGGCCGGCCAGGTCGACGCTGTGATGTTCGCGGTCAAGCTGTGGGACACCGAGGGCGCCGCCAGGCAGATCAAGCCGATCATCGGCAAGCGCACCGTGGTGATCCCGTTCCAGAACGGCGTGGAGGCGATCGACATGCTGCGCGCGGTGCTGCCCGAGAGCGCGGTAATGGGCGGCTCGGCGTACATCGCGACGCGCGTGCGCGAGCCGGGCGTAATCGAGCACACCGGCAACATGGCGCGCCTGCAGTTCGGCGCGCTGCAGCCTTCGCAGCACAACGCGGCCGACGCCTTCCTCGCCGCCTGCCGCCAGGCCGGGCTCAACGCCGAGCTGTGCGCCGACATCGTGCGCGCGAACTGGGAGAAGTTCGTCTTCCTGGTCGGCGTCTCCAGCGCCACCGCGGTGACGCGCAAGCCGCTCGGCGCGGTGCGCGCGGACGCCGACACGCGCTGGCTGTTCGAGCAGACCATGCGCGAGACCTGGCGCCTCGCGCGGAAGCGCGGCATCGAGTTGCCCGACGACTTCGTCGAGAGCCGCCTCGCCTTCGCCGACACCCTGCACACCGAGATGCGCGCCTCGCTGCTGCACGACCTCGAGGCCGGCCACCGGCTCGAGGCGCCCTGGCTGTGCGGCGCGGTGGCGCGCATGAGCGCGCTGGCCGGTCTCGACGCGCCGGTCAACCGCGCCGTGTTCGCCGCCCTCAAGCCCTACGTCAATGGCCAATAACAGCTTCGAGTTCTTCCCGCCGAAGACCGCCGAGGGCAAGGCCAAGCTGCGCGCCGCCTGGCAGGAGCTGGCGAAGCTGAAGCCGCGCTTCTTCTCCTGCACCTACGGCGCCGGCGGCTCGACCCGCGACGGCACGCTCGAGACGGTGCTGGAGATCCGCCAGGCCGGGCACCAGGCCGCGCCGCACATCTCCTGCGTCGCCTCGACCCGCCAGGACATCGGCGAGCAGCTCGAGCGCTACAAGGCGAACGGCATCCGCCACCTGGTCGCGCTGCGCGGCGACCTGCCTTCCGGCCTCGGCGCCTCGGGCGAGTTCCGCTACGCCTCCGAGCTGGTGGCGTTCATCCGCCAGACCACCGGCGACTGGTTCCACGTCGAGGTGGCGTGCTACCCCGAGTACCACCCGCAGACGCGCTACGCGGTCGACGAAATACGCAACTTCAAGAAGAAGGTCGACGCCGGCGCGAACTCGGCGATCACGCAGTACTTCTACAACGCCGACGCCTACTTCCGCTTCGTCGAGGAATCGCGCGCCGCCGGCGTGTCGATCCCGATCGTCCCCGGCGTCATGCCGATCAGCAACTTCTCGCAGCTCGCGCGCTTCTCCGACGCGAGCGGCGCGGAAATCCCGCGCTGGATGCGCCTCAAGCTCGACGGCTACCGCGACGACGCCGCGTCGATCCGCGCCTTCGGCCTCGACGCGGTCACCGCGCTGTGCGAGAAGCTGCTCGCCGGCGGCGCGCCGGGGCTACACTTCTACACCTTGAACCAGGCCGCCCTCAGCGCAGAAATCTGGCGTCGCCTCAAGCTGTGAAGCCGCTCGCCCTCGCGGTGCTCGCCGTGGCGGCGCTCGAGCTGTTCGGCTTCGGCGTCCTCAAGCCGCTGGAGAACCGGCTGCTCGACAGCTTCGTCAGGCAGCAGGCGGCAGCGCTCACGCCCGACCCCGAGATCGTGGTGGTGAACATCGACGAGCGGAGCCTCGTCGCCATGGAATCCCTTGCCGGGCGCTTTCCGTGGCCGCGCGAGGTCTACGGCACGCTGATCGAGGGACTCGCCGAGCAGAAGCCGCGCGCCATCGTCTTCGATCTCATGTTCTCCGAGCCGGACCAGTACCGGCCGCAGAGCGACCAGGCGTTCATCGACGCGGCGTCGCGTTACGACAACATCTACTACCCGATGGTGCGCATTCACTCGAAGAGCGCGCCGAAGGCCGCCGAGATCGCGCCGCACATCGGCCTGGTGCGCCGCCCCGGCGCCGACCCGGACGCGCGCATCGCGGTGATCCCGCCGCTCGTGCTGCCGCCCAAGCTGTGGCGCGTCGGCACGATCAACTACCTGCCTGACGACGACGGCGTCGGCCGCCGCTACTACCTTCGCCACAGCGAGGGCGGCTGGGAACTGCCCTCGCTGCCGGCGCGCGTGGCGATGGACCTCGGCTACCCGGTGCCCGACGCCGACGCCATGGTGCTCGCCTGGCGCGGCAAGGCCGAAGCCTTTCCGAGCGTGTCGTTCAGCGACCTCTACAACGACTTCGAGCGCTCGAACCGGCAGCGGCCGGCGGACGAGTTCCGCGGCAAGATCGTGATCGTCGGCGCGGATGCCGCCGGCCTGGGCGACCGCCGCGTGACGCCGCTGTCGCACATCCAGCCCGGCGCCGAGATCCTCGGCACCGCGATCGAGAACCTGAAGAACGGCCGGCAGATGCGCTACGCGCAGGCGGCGTGGCCGGCCGCGATCGGCCTGGCGCTGCTTCTCCTGCTGTGGCTTTCGTTCGAGAGAAAGATCGACGTGCGCGCGACCGGCGCGGCGCTCGCCGCGGCGACCATCTTCCTCCTCGGCGCGAGCTGGTTCCTGGCCGGGCGCCTGGTGCTGCTGCCGCTGCTCACCCCGCTCGCCGCCGCATGGACCTTCTACGCCGCGGCCGCGCTCGCCGAGTACCTGCGCGAGCGCCGCCAGCGCGAGGCGGCGGTGGCGGAGTTCTCCCGCTTCGTCAACCCGCACGTGGTCAGGCAGCTGCTCGAGCAGGGCGGCATCAAGACCGAGCGTCGCGACGTGACGCTGCTCTTCTCCGACATCCGCGGCTTCACCACGCTGTCGGAGACCCGCACGCCGGAGGAGGTGGTCGACCTCATCAACCGCTACTTCACGCTGCAGGTCGAGGTGGTGTTCCGCAACGGCGGCACGCTCGACAAGTACATCGGCGACTGCATCATGGCGATCTGGGGCGCGCCGCTCGACGACGCGCAGCACGCGAAGAACGCGGTGGCCTGCGCGCTCGACATGGCCGATGCGCTGCAGGCGTTCAAGAAGGAGCTCGGCGCCGAGCACCTCGAGTTCGACGTCGGCATCGGCCTGCACTCCGGCCCGGCGGTGCTCGGCTTCATCGGCTCGAGGAAGCGCGAATACACCGCCATCGGGGACACGGTCAACGTGGCAAGCCGGATAGAAGGCCTTACCAAGGACGCGAAGCGCCGCATCCTGGTGTCGAAAGAGACAAAGGACCTGTGCGGCGACGCCTTCGATTTCGTATCATGCGGAACGTTCTCGATGAAAGGGAGGGCGCAGCCGGCGGAACTGTTCGAGCCGCGCCGCAAACCATGAGATTCCTCTTCCTCTTGCTGCTGCTCCCGGCGCTCGCCTGGGCCGAGCCCGCCACCACCGTGCGGCAAGTCGAGCTGAAGAAGGGCCCGGCGGCCGACAGCGAGACCATCGGCCAGCTGCCCGAGAACACCGCGGTCGAAGCCATGGAGCGCAGGGGCTCCTACACGCGCGTGAAGACCTCCAGCGGCGAAGGCTGGGTGCGCATGCTCGCGCTGCGCTTCGGCGGCCCGGGCGCGGCGAAGAAGGGCGACAGCGGCATTGGCTCACTGTTCAACGTCGCGCGCACCGGCTCGAGCGGCACCACGGTCACCACCGGCGTACGCGGCCTCGACCCCGAGATGCTCGCCAAGGCGCAGCCGAACCTCGCCGAGCTGGACAAGATGAAGCAGTTCACCGCCACGCCGCAGGCAGCCGCGGGCTTCGCCGCGCGCGGCAAGCTGCAGGCTCGCCAGGTCGAGGAGGTCAAATGAGCCGCCTTCTCGCAGCGCTACTGCTGGTTTCCGCCGCCGGCGCCGCGCAGGCGCAGTTCCGGCTGCCCAACATCGACGTCAACCGCATGGTCGACTCGGTCAAGAACGTCGGCAAGGCGACCAAGGAGATCAACCAGGAGGAAGAGATCGCCATTGGCCGCGACCTCGCCGCGACCCTGCTCGGCGCCGCGCCGCTGGTGAACGACGCGAAGCTGCAGACCTACGTGAACAACGTCGGGCGCTGGATCGCCGCGCAGAGCGAGCGCCCCGACCTGCCGTGGCAGTTCGGCGTGCTCGACGCGCCGCAGCTCAACGCCTTCGCGGTGCCCGGCGGCACCATCTTCATCACGCGCGGCCTGCTGGAGAGGATGCGGAGCGAAGCGGAGCTCGCCGGCGTGCTCGGCCACGAGATCGTGCACGTGGTGAAGAAGCACCACCTGAAGGCGATCCAGAAGGGCGCGATGACCGCGCTCGCCGGCGACGCGCTGGCGCTGGCGACGCAGAACCGCGGCAGCGCCGCGACCAACGAGAAGCTGGTGTCGTTCGGCAAGGAGATGTACTCGCGCGGCCTCGACAAGGGCGATGAGTTCGAGGCCGACCGCCTCGGCGTGGTGCTGGCGGCGCGCGCCGGCTACGAAAGCTACGGCCTGCCCTCGGTGCTGCAGACGCTGCAGTCGATGAACGCGGAAGACTCGGGCGTCGCGCTGATGTTCAAGACCCACCCGGCGCCGGGCGAGCGCCTCGAGCAGCTGGGCGACA
>DASUZH010000551.1:0-6671 GCA_036376975.1 Burkholderiales bacterium
ACGTCCGCTGCCCCTGCGCCGGCCGCGGTGCAGGCAGCGCCGGCAGCAGCACCAGCGGCCGGGGCCCCCGCCGCGGCAGCCGCGCCCGCCGAGCCGCCCGCCGGCCAGGAGGGTCATGTGGTCAAGGCGCCGATGGTCGGCACCTTCTACCGCTCGCCTTCGCCCGACGCCAAGGCGTTCGTCGAGGTCGGCCAGCAGGTGAAGGAGGGCGAGACCATCTGCATCATCGAGGCGATGAAGCTGATGAACGAGATCGAGACCGACGCCTCCGGCGTGGTGAAGGCGATCCTGGTCGAGAACGGGCAGCCGGTCGAGTACGGCCAGCCGCTGTTCATCCTGGGCTAGATGTTCGAAAAGATCCTGATCGCGAACCGCGGCGAAATCGCGCTGCGGATCCAGCGCGCCTGCCGCGAGCTCGGCATCCGCACGGTGGTGGTCCACTCCGAGGCCGACACCGAGGCGAAGTACGTCAAGCTGGCCGACGAGTCGGTGTGCATCGGACCGCCGCCGGCGGCGGCCAGCTACCTCAACATCCCGGCCATCATCAGCGCCGCCGAGGTGACCGACGCCGAGGCGATCCACCCCGGCTACGGCTTCCTGTCGGAGAACGCCGACTTTGCGGAGAAGGTCGAGCGCTCGGGCTTCGTGTTCATCGGCCCGCATCCGGAGAACATCCGCCTGATGGGCGACAAAGTCAGCGCCAAGCAGGCGATGATGAAGGCCGGGGTGCCGACGGTGCCGGGCTCGGACGGCGCGCTGCCCGAGGACCCGAAGGAGATCGTGAAGATCGCCCGCAAAGTGGGCTACCCGGTGATCATCAAGGCGGCCGGCGGCGGCGGCGGCCGCGGCATGCGGGTGGTGCATACCGAGGCGGCGCTGATCAACGCGGTCAACATGACCCGCACCGAGGCGCAGGCGGCTTTCGCCAACCCCATGGTGTACCTGGAGCGCTACCTGGAGCAGCCGCGCCACATCGAGATCCAGGTGCTGTGCGATGGCCAGAAGAACGCCGTCTACCTCGGCGAGCGCGACTGCTCGCTGCAGCGACGCCACCAGAAGGTGATGGAAGAGGCGCCGGCGCCGGACCTGCCCGCGAAGCTGCGCGAGAAGATCGGCGAGCGCTGCGTCGACGCCTGCAAGCGGATCGGCTACCGCGGCGCCGGCACCTTCGAGTTCCTGTACGAGGACGGCGAGTTCTTCTTCATCGAGATGAACACGCGCGTGCAGGTCGAGCACCCGGTGACCGAGATGATCACCGGCGTCGACATCGTGCAGGAGCAGATCCACATCGCCGCCGGCGAGAAGCTGCGCGTGCGGCAGAAGGACATCGAGCTGCGCGGCCATGCCATCGAGTGCCGCATCAACGCGGAGGACCCGTACCGGTTCACGCCGTCGCCGGGGAAGATCACCTCCTACCACCCGCCGGGCGGCCCCGGCATCCGCGTCGACTCGCACGTCTACCAGGGCTACACCGTTCCGCCCAACTACGATTCCATGGTCGGCAAGGTCATCGCGTACGGCGCGAGCCGCGAGCAGGCCATCGCGCGCATGCGCATCGCGCTGTCCGAGATGGTGGTGGAGGGCATCCAGACCAACATCCCGCTGCACCGCGACATGCTGAACGACATCCGCTTCCTGCGTGGCGGCGTGTCGATCCACTACCTCGAGCAGAAGCTCGCCCAGGAGCAGAAGAAGAAGAAATAATGCCCTGGCTCGCGGTCACGCTCGAGCTGGAGGCGGCGGCCGCCGAGGCGCTCAGCGACGCACTGCTGGAGGAGGGCGCCGCTTCGACCTCCATCGACCACCCCACCGCGCCGCGCGTCGCGCTGACGGCGCTTTTCTCCCTGCAGGCGCCGGTCGACGCAGCGCTTGCCGCGGCGGCTGCGCATTGCGGCCTGGCCGCCGTGCCCGCCTACGCGCTGGCGCGGGTCGAGGATGAGGATTGGGTGCGTCGCAGCCAGTCGCAGTTCTCGCCGCTGCGCATCGGGCGCCTGTGGATCGGCGCCGGATGGCACGCGCCGGAGGCCGGCTGCACGGTGGTACGCCTCGACCCCGGCATGGCGTTCGGCACGGGGAGCCATCCCACCACCCAGCTCGTGCTGCGCTTCGTCGAGCGCGCCGTGACGGGCGGCGAGCGCGTGCTCGACTACGGGTGCGGCTCCGGTATATTGGCGATCGCCGCGGCAAAGCTCGGCGCGGCGAGAGTCGATGCAACCGACATCGACCCGCTGGCGGTCGAGACCGCTGCGGCAAACGCAAGGCGCAACCAGGTCGAGCTCGGCTTGTGCGCCCCGGAAGAGCTCGGCTCCGGCCTCTACGACATTGTCTTGGCAAACATCCTTTCCCAGCCCCTGATCGTTCTCGCTCCATTGCTCGCCGCGCGCACCGCTGCCGGCGGGCGCATCGCGCTGGCGGGGGTGCTCGACTCGCAGGCCGACGAGGTGGCGGCGGCCTACGCGCAGTGGTTCGCGGTGACGGTGCCGGCGCGGCAGGAAGGCTGGGCGCTGCTCGAGGGCGTCAAGCGATGAGCCTGGTCACGCGCTGCCCGGTCTGCGCCACCTCGTTCCACGTGCAGCGCACGCAACTCGCCGCGCGCGGCGGCAAGGTGCGCTGCGGCAAGTGCGGCCAGATCTTCGACGGCGTCGCGTCGCTGGTGGAGGAGGGCGCCGAGCCGCTGAAGATCGAGCCCTCGCCGCAGCTCGGCCTGTTCGATCCGGCGCGCCGTGTCTCGACGGTGGACGACGACGCGCCGCTGCCCACGTTCATGGTCGAAGAGGAGGAGTCCAGGCGCGGCGCGACCGTGCTGTGGGCGCTCGCCGCCTTGCTGCTGGCGGCCGCGCTCGGCGCGCAGCTCGCCTACCGCTTCCGCGCCGAGCTGGCGGCGCATTTCCCGGCGGCGCGCGAGCCGCTCGCCGCCGCCTGCCGCGCGATCGGCTGCCAGGTGCGGCTGCCGCGGCGCGCCGACCAGATCAACATCGAGTCGTCCGACCTGCAGGCCGACCCGCGACAGGAGGGCGTCATCGTCCTGAACGCGTTGCTGCGCAGCCGCGCCGCGGTGGCGCAGGAATACCCGTCGCTCGAGCTCACCTTGACCGACGAGGCGTCGCGGCCGGTCCTGCGCCGGGTGCTCGCGCCGCGCGACTACGTCGACGCCGGCCGCGCAATCGAGCAGGGCATCCCCGCGGGCGCGGAACTCGCCCTGCGCATCTACCTCGACGCCGGCCGCGCGCGCCCCACGGACTACCGTCTCTACCTCTTCTATCCATGACAAAAAAAATCCTCGTCACCGGCTCGATCGCGTACGACACCATCATGGTGTTTCCCGACCGCTTCAAGAACCACCTGCTGCCGGATCAGCTGCACATCCTGAACGTCTGCTTTCTCACGCCGCAGATCCGGCGCGAGTTCGGCGGCACCGCCGGCAACATCGGCTACAACCTCAAGCTGCTGGGCGAGCAGCCGCTGGCGATGGCGACGGTCGGCGACGACATCGAGCCGTACCTGCAGCGCTTTGCTTCGCTTGGCATCGGTACGCAGCTCTTCAAGCGCATCCCGGGCCAGTTCACCGCCCAGGCGTTCATCACCACCGACCTGGACGACAACCAGATCACCGCCTTCCACCCCGGCGCGATGAACCACTCGCACGAGAACCACATCGGGCGCGAGCTCGGCGCCGGCCTGGCGATCATCGGCCCGGACGGCAAGGACGGCATGCTGCAGCACGCGCGGGAGTGCGCGGAGGCGGGCGTGCCGTTCCTGTTCGATCCCGGCCAGGGCCTGCCGATGTTCTCCGGCGCCGAGATCGGCGAGTTCCTGAAGCGCGCGTCCTATGTCGCGGTCAACGACTACGAGGGCAAGATGCTCGAGGAGAAGACCGGGCGCAAGCTGGAGGAGATCGCCAAGGGGGTGAAAGCTCTGGTCTGCACGCTCGGCGCCAAGGGTTCGCTGATCTTCGCCGGCGGCCAGCGCCACGAAGTGCCGAGCGTCGAGGCCGAGGCGGTGGTCGACCCGACCGGCTGCGGCGACGCCTACCGCGCGGCGCTGCTGCTCGGCATCGCCGCCGGCTGGGACTGGCCGTCGATCGGCCGGCTCGGCTCGGTGATGGGAGCGGTCAAGATCGCGCAGCGCGGCGCGCAGAACCACCAGCCCTCGCGCGCCGACATCGAGGCGCGCTTCCGCCGCGCCTTCGGCTATTCGCCCTGGAAGTGAGCGCGGACCTGCGCCGCGTACTCCGCTAGTTTTTCCCGCGGCGGATTCTTCACCGGCCAGGTGAGGTTCATGCCGTCGTTCTCGTAGCGCGGCACCAGGTGGATGTGGAAGTGGAACACGGTCTGCCCGGCCGCCTTGCCGTTCGCCTGGTACACCGACAGCCCCTGCGGGTTGAACGCCGCGCGGATCGCGCGCGCCACGCGGGCGACGCTGCGGAACACCGCGCCGGCCTGGACCTCGTCGAGCGCGTAGACGTTCTCCGCATGCGCCTTCGCCGCCACCAGCACGTGGCCGGGGTTCACCTGTCCGAGATCCATGAACGCAAGCGTGTGCTCGTCCTCGTGCACCACGCTCGCCGGGATCTGCTTCGCTATGATCTTGCAGAACACGCAGTCGGCCATCAGTCTCCTCCGGGCGCCAGGTAGCCGGCGCATCGTATCTGATAAAGGGCGCGGTCTTCGAGGCGCAGCGCGCTGAGCGAGCCGCCCCAGACGCAGCCGCTGTCCAGGCAGGTCGCGCGCGGATCGACGCGCAGGCCGAGCTGCGACCAGTGGCCGAACACGATCGGCGTCTCCGCCGCCGGCCGCGTCTGGTACCAGGGCCGGTAGCCCGCCGGCGGCTTCGCGCCCTTGGCGTGGAACTCCATCTTTCCCGCCGGCGTGCAGAACCGCATGCGGGTCATCGCGTTGACGATCACCCGTAGGCGATCCCAGCCCGCGAGCGAGTCGTTCCATTCCTCGGGCTTGCTGCCGTACATGTTCTTCAGGAACTCGCGGTAGTCCTCTGCGCGCAGCGCCTTCTCAGCTTCCTTGCCGAGCGCGAGCGCTTTCTTGATGCTCCATCCGGGCAGCAAGCCGGCGTGCACCATCGCATGGCCCTCGTCCACGTGCATCATGGGCCGCGTCCTCAGCCAGTCGATCAGCTCGACTGCGTCGCGCGCCCCGAGCACGTCCTGGAACGTGTCGTCCTTCCGCTTGCGTTCGAATCCCTCGTGCTGCGTGACGAGGTGCAGGTCGTGGTTCCCGAGCACCACCACGGCGCGCTCGCCGAGATCGCGCACGAAGCGCAGCACCTCGAGCGACTTCGGCCCTCGGTTCACCAGATCGCCCACGAACCAGAGCCGGTCCCGCTTCTTGAGATCGATCTCGACGAGAAGCTGCTTCAATTCGTCGAAGCAGCCCTGCACGTCGCCGATCGCATAGGTCGCCATCAGCCGAAGCGCGCGGCCGAGTAGGGCGCCGGGTCGACGAACGGCGCCTCTCCGGTCAGCAGCTCGGCCACCAGCCGGCCGGTCACCGCTCCGAGCGTGAGGCCATGGTGCGCGTGGCCGAACGCGAACCACAGGTTGGCGTGGCGCGGCGCCGGCCCGATCACCGGCAGCATGTCAGGCGTGCAGGGACGCGCGCCCATCCACGGCTCGTTGTCCAGCCGCTCGGCGAGCGGAAACAGGTCGCGCGCGATCGGCTCGGCGCGGCCGAGCTGCACCGGCGTGCGGATCGCGTCGCGCAGCGCGAACTCGGCGCCGGTGGTAAGGCGGATGCCGCGGCGCATCGGCGCAAGGAAATAGCCACGCTCCGCGTCGAGCATCGGCGTGTTCAGCTTCGCCTCGCCCGCAGCCCGGGAGTGCATGTGGTAGCCGCGCTTCACGGCAAGAGGCAGGTCATACCCAAGTGCGCGCGTGAGGACGTCCGCCCACGGACCGAGCGCGACCACGGCCGCGTCGGCCGAGAGCAGACCTTGCGCGGTCCGCAGCCGCCAGCCACTGCCTGCAGCCTCCAGGCTCGCCGCATTACCCTGGACGAACCTGCCGCCAAGGCGCTCAAAGGCGCGCAGGTAGGCGAGGGCGAGGCCTTGCGGATCGTCCACCGCCACGGGGTCGGTGTAGTGCAGCGCGCCCACCAGGACTGGCGCGACGTGCGGCTCCATCTCCTGCAGCGCGCGCGCCTCGATCCTCCGGTGGTTGATGCCAAACTCCTGGCGCCAGCGCTCGGCTTCCGCGAAGCGGCGGTCGCGCTCGTGCTCGGTGCGGAACACCTTCATCCAGCCGCCCGGGCGCAGGAATCCGTTGGCGCCGGCTTCCGCCGCCAGCGCTTGGTGCTCGGTCACGCAGTGCTCGATGAGCTTCGAATAGCGCCGCGCCACTTCGGCATGGCGCGCCGGCCGCGAGTAGTGCCAGTACTTCCAGAGGAACGGCGCGATCCTCGGCAACGCGGACGGGTGGTAGTGCGCGTCGATGGTGCGATTCAGGCCGTACCGGAACAGCGCGCCAAAGTCGTGCGGAAACCCGTACGGATAGACCCCCTCGCGCTGGATCAGCCCGGCGTTGCCGAACGACGTTTCCTCGGCCGCGCCGCGGCGATCGACCAGAATCGTCTCGCGCCCCCTCTTCTGCAGGTGGAGCGCGACGCAGATTCCGACGATCCCAGCGCCAAGTACGACGACCTTGCTCTGCATCAGCCCCT
>DASUZH010000552.1:0-4539 GCA_036376975.1 Burkholderiales bacterium
CCAGGACAGCACGGAAACTCCGGCGGCCTGGTGGCCGACCCAAATGGTCAGCACCTGCGGCAGCGTCATGAGCATCGTGAACACCGACATGCCGCCCAGGACCCGGCTCAGCATCGTTTCGGAGCGGGAGGCGACCCCCGCTGGTGTCGTAGGGTCTGGTGCCACAGTCACCTCCTATCACCGCATTCTGCGCCGTAAAGGCGCTACTTCGAAGCGGCGGCCCTCGGCATGCCCCTGACGACGTCCTTCGAGGTGCGCGCGCTTAGGTAGGAGACCTGCTCCTTGGCGAGCTCCAGCTCGGCGCGCAGGCGCACGCCGGTCGCCTGCTCGTTCTCCATCGTGGTGCGCACGGCGTCGCGCTCCGCGGTCAGGCGGTCGGTCACGACCTTCAGGTCCTTCGCCTCCTTGGAGGAGGTGGCGGCCTCCGCGGCCGCCTTCTTCAGGTCGGCACGCGCCTTGTCGAGCGCGCCCCTGCTCGTGTCCAGCTCGCTCTGCAGGAAGTTTGCCTGCGCGTTGCCCCGCCAGGCGAAGAAACCTGCCACGCCGGCCACCAGCACGGCCAGCACCGCCACCGCCGCAATTGCCGAATTCCCCAACTGCCTGCGCATCGAACTCTCCCCCGGGTAGTTCCTCCTCGCGGCCGATATCCTAGGCTCGCCGTCGCCGGCCGGCCCGGTCGCTGACACTTTTTGTCATCTGGCAGCCTCGGCCTGCACCGCCTGCGGGGCGTCAGCGGGACTATCGGATAAGGCGGCCTGCTCGCCGGCGCGCCGCACGCGGAACCAGGCGGCGTACAGCGCGGGGACGAAGACGATGGTGAGGATGGTGGCGACGACGAGGCCGCCCATGATGGCGTAGGCCATCGGGCCCCACAGGATGCTGCGGGTGAGCGGGATCATGGCGAGCACCGCGGCGGCGGCGGTAAGGGTGATGGGGCGGAAGCGGCGCACGGTCGCCTCGCGGATCGCGGTCCAGGCGTCGTGGCCGGCGGCGATGTCCTGCTCGATCTGGTCGACCAGGATCACCGTGTTGCGCATGATCATGCCGCCGAGCGCGATGGTGCCGAGGGTGGCGACGAAGCCGAACGGCTTGCCGAACACCAGCAGCGCGAGCGCGACGCCGACGATGCCGAGCGGCGCGGTGAGGAACACCATGAAGGCGCGCGAGAAGCTCTTCAGCTGCATCATCAGCATGGCGAGCACGATGCCGAGGGCGAGCGGCATGCCGACGGCGATCGACTGCTGCGCCTTGACGTTCTCCTCGTAGGCGCCGCCGGCGTCGATGCGGTAGCCCGGCGGCAGCGCGGCGCGGATCGGCGCGAGCGTCGGGTCGATCGCCATCGTCACGTCGGGCGCCTGCACGCTGTCGATGATGTCGGCGCGCACGGTGAGCGCGAGCTCGCGCGAGCGCCGCCAGAGGATCGGCTCTTCCATCGTTTCGGAGATGCGCGCGACCTGCGCCAGCGGCACGGTCTTGCCCGCCGCGGTGCTGACCGGCAGCTCGCCGAGGATGTCGAGCGAGCCGCGGTCGGCGGCCGGCGCGCGCAGCACGACGTCGACCAGGCGGTCGGCCTCGCGGTACTGCCCGATCTGCACGCCGCTCACCGCGGCGGCGAGCGAGCGCGACACGCCGGCGGAGGTGACGCCGAGGGCGCGCGCGCGGTCCTGGTCGACCTCGAGGCGCATGGCGAGCACCTTGTCGCCCCAGTCGGCGTTGACCTCGCGCGTTGCCGGATGGGCGCGCACCTTTTCGGCCACCTGCTCGGCGATCTTCTTCAGTGTCGCGGGGTCGTCGCCGATGACGCGGAACTGGATCGGGTAGTTGACCGGCGGCCCGAGCGGCACGCGCATGACGCGGCCGCGCACTCCGGGGAAGTCGACTTCGAACGCCCGCCGCAGCTTGCCGACCAGGCGCTCGCGCGCCAGCAGGTCCTTGGTCAGCACCACGACCTGCGCGAAGTTGGCGCGCAACAGGTTCTGCTCCAGCGACAGGAAGAAGCGCGGCGAGCCGTTGCCGACGTAGGTGACGTAGGTGGCGACGTCCTGGTCCGCCGCCAACAGCGCCTCGAGCTGCGCCGCCGCGCGCTCGGACGCTTTCACCGGCGAGCCCTCCGGCAGCCAAAGCTCGACCAGCAGCTCGCTGCGGTTCGAGGAGGGGAAGAACTGCTTCTCGGTGAAGCGCATGCCGGCCGCGCCGAGCACGAAGACGGCCGCGGTGCCGACCAGCACCGCGCGGCGGTGCACGATGCACCACTCGACCAGCGCGCGCAGGCGGCGGTAGAAGGGCGTGTGGTAGACGTCGCGGTGCTCCTCGCCCGCGCCGGTGCGGCGCTCCTTGAGCAGCCAGGCGCCGATGAAGGGCGTCGCGGTGACCGCCGCGAACCACGAGATCAGCAGAGCGATGGTGGTCACGGCGAAGATGCCGAAGGTGTACTCGCCGGTCGTCGACTTGGCGGTGGCGATCGGCAGGAAGCCGGCGGCGGTGATCAGCGTGCCCGACAGCATCGGGAACGCGGTGGTCGAGTAGGCGTAGGTCGCGGCGGTGAGCTTGTCGAAGCCCTCCTCCAGCTTGCGCGCCATCATCTCGCACGCGATCATCGCGTCGTCGACCAGCAGGCCGAGGCCGATGATCAGCGCGCCGGTGGAGATGCGGTGCAGGTCGATGCCGAACCAGTACATGGCGAGGAAGGTCGCGGCGAGCACCAGCGGGATGGTCAGCGCGACGACCAGCCCGGTGCGCGCGCCGAGCGACAGGAACGACACCAGCAGCACGATCGCCACCGCCTCCAGCAGCGCGCGCATGAACTCGCCCACGGACTGCTTGACCACCGCCGGCTGGTCGGAAACCTGCGCGAACTCGACGCCGACCGGCAGGTCGGCGCGCAGCGTCTGCATCGTGCGCTTGAGGTCCTCGCCGAGCTTGAGCACGTCGCCGCGCGTAGTCATCGACACCGCCAGGCCGATCGCCTCCTTTCCCTGGAAGCGCATCTTCGCGATCGGCGGGTCGACGTAGCCGCGCGTCACTGACGCCACGTCGCCGAGGCGGAAGGTCTGGCCGTTCAGGTGCAGCAGCAGGCCGGCGACCTCGCTCACCGAGTCGAGCTGGCCGGTGACGCGCAGCGGCACGGCGTGGTTGCGCATTTCCACCGCGCCGGGGCCGGCAATCGCGTTCTGCTGCTGCAGCGCCTGGGCGATCAGCGCCGGGTCGAGGCCGAGCGCGGCGAGCTTCTTCGGCGCCAGCTCGACGAAGATGCGGTCGTCCTGCACGCCGATCAACTCCGCTTTTGCCACATTGGGCAGGCGCAGCACCTGTTGGCGCGCCCGCTCGACGTAGTCGCGCAGCTCGGAGTGCGAGAAACCGTCGGCGGTGAAGGCGTAGATCGAGCCGTAGACGTCGCCGAACTCGTCGTTGAAGAACGGGCCGACCGCCTCCGGCGGCAGGGTCTGGCGCACGTCGCTCACCTTCTTGCGCACCTGGTACCAGATGCCGGGCACTTCCTTCGGCGGCGCGGTGTCGAGCAGCTCGAGGATGATCAGCGACTCGCCGGGCTTGGAATAGCTGCGCGTCCACTTGAAGTACGGCGTCTCCTGCAGCTTCTTCTCGAGGCGGTCGGTGATCTGGCGGTCGACCTGCTCGGCGGTGGCGCCCGGCCACTGCGTGCGGATCACCATCGCGCGGAAGGCGAAATCCGGGTCCTCGCGCTGGCCGAGCTGGAAATACGCCGCGATGCCGCCGACGGCGATCGCCAGCAGGAAGAACAGCGTCAGCTGGCGGTGCTTGAGCGCCGCCGCCGACAGGTTGAAATCACTTTTCATTCAGCACCCGGACGCGCTGTCCGGGGCGCAGCAGGTTGGCGCCGGCGGCGACCACCACGTCGCCGGGCTTGAGGCCGGACTCCACCACCACGCGCTCGCCCGTGACGCCGGCGGTCTTCACCGCCTGCGGGCGCACCGCGCCGCCGTCGACCAGGTAGACCTGGGCGTTCTCGCCGCGCGCATGCAGCGCCGCGATCGGGATCTCGATGCGCGTCGCTTGGCCACCGGCCTCGACCGTCGCGCGCGCGCTCATGCCGAGGTCGACGTCGTCGCCCGCGGCGAGGATCGTGACGCGCGCCGCGTAGGTGCGCGTCGCGGGATCGGCCGCCGGCGAAAGCTCGCGCAGCCTGCCCTGCCAGGTCTTGCCCGGCCGGGCGTTGAGGGAAACCCTGAAGGACGGCGAGTTCTGCACGAACTCGATCTGGTTCTCCGGCACCGAGAAGACGATTTCCTTCTCGCCGGGCTGGGCGAGGCGCGCCACCGTCTGGCCGGCGGCCACCACCTGGCCGGCTTCGGCTTCCACGGCGGTGATCACGCCCGCGGTATCCGCGAGCAGGGTCGTATAAGTGACCTGGTTCGCCGCCTGGCGCTCCTGCGCGCGCGCCGCGGCGAGCTTCGACTGCGAGGTGGCGAGGGTGTTGGCGCGGCGGTCGAACTCGGCCTGGCTGATGAAGTTCTTCTCGCGCAGGTCGCGGTAGCGCTTGTACTCGGCGTCGGCCAGCGT
>DASUZH010000553.1:0-2900 GCA_036376975.1 Burkholderiales bacterium
CGAGGAACTCGCCTACGTGCGGGCGCGCTTCCTGGTCGAATGCCGCGCCGCCGGCGTCGAGGCGATCGATTGCCCCTATACCTTCAGCGACGCGAAGGGGGCGGCCGCGGATGCGCGCTACGCGAAGCGCCTCGGCTACCGCATGAAGAGCTTGGTCGACCCGTCGCACGCGGCGGCGATCAACAAGGTGCTCACGCCCGACCTGGCGCGCGCCCGCCGGATTGTTTCTTCTTTTGAACAAGCAAGGAAAAAGGGCAAGGAGCGCGCGCGGGTGAACGGCCTGCTGGTAGAGGTGCCGGTCTACGCCGCCGCTAAGCGGCTACTCGAGTCTGCCTTGCATAGGTCACCACCGCCGCGAAAAAAAGCACGCTAAGCGCGGCTTCGGCGAAACCAAGCTGCCGGGAGAGGCCGACGTCGCTCCACGCCCGCGTCACGCCCTCGGCAAAGTAGGCGAGGACGAGGAGGCTGGACCACTGGTAGGTATAGCGCCGCCCGGACAGGATGCCGCCCAGCGGCAGCGCGAGCGGCAGCGCCTTCAGCGCCATCAGCGAGCCGCCCTCGCGCAGCGGCGCGAGCCACAGCTCCCACGCCAGGCACAGCGCGATCAGCGCGACCAGCGCGGCGCAGGCCGCAGCGCGCAGCAGGCGGGCCGCGCCGGCCAAGCTACTCGATCACGTCGTAGTGGCGCACCGTCTTATCGTACTCGATCATCATTTCCTGCACCTTCGGCGGCACCACCGCGGCCTCGGCGTCCTTGCCGGCGAACTGGCGGATCGCCACGATCGAGCTCCAGCGCGTGACGACCAGAAACTCCACGCCGCGGTCGAGGCCGCGGCGCAGGATCGAGGCGTCGATGAAGCCGGGAATCGTGCGCAGCTGCGGGAACGTCTCTTTCCGCAGGTGCTCGACGTAGTCCCCGGCACGCGAGGGCCTCGCCAGCCCCCGCCAGTGCCTTAATACCATCGCTATCTGGGCGTGAAGAAGTAGTAGTCCGCAGTGTAGGGGACACGCACCGGCGTGCCGGCGTTCCCTTGCGAGCAGCCCACTTTTGGCGCAACCCCGCCGACGGTGTTCACGCGCTGGATGCTGGTGACCTTGCTGAACGCGCCGTCGCCGCCGACCGACTTCGCGCCGAGCAGCAGCCACGGAATGTCGGTCGCCTTCGGCGCATCGGCGCGCTCGACCAGCTTGGCGACGACCTTGCTGCCGTCGGCGGCTTCCCAGTGCGGCCCGGCATAGTGCTTGCCGATCCGCTGGCCGGTGGTGTCGAACAGCTCTGCGTCGGGCGCGACGAACGCCCACTCGTACGCGCCGGGTTGGCTCTTGCTCATCCGGCACTCGTAGATCTGCACGCCCTTCGCCGGCACGATCATGGTCATCGTCTCGCCGGCCGACGGGTTGAGCCTGTCGGGAATCGTGGTGCTCGCGCAGCCGGCGAGAAGCGCGGCCACGGCGAGGGTGTTTACCTTGTTCATGTGTCCTCCCTTGGATTAAAGGCGGGAGGATTATGGGAACCTCAGGTAACCCGCATGTTTCCGTCGGGAGGCGTGTTTGTATCGTCCGGGGAATTTTTCATGATGCGGTCGGCCTTCGCCACGCACTCGTCGCAGATCAGCGCCTTCGCGCCGGCTACCAGCTTCTTCACCTGGTCCTCGCCCTTCCCGCAGAAGGAGCAGTGCAGCTTCCCCGCCGTGACCTTCACGGCGCCACCTCCACCACGGCTTTCAGGATCACCGGCAGCCCGCCGCGCAGCGAGCTCGCTCCGAGGACCGAACGTGCGTGCACGCCGCGCGGCCCGAAGACCTCGACCAGCAGGTCGGAGCAGCCGTTCAGCACCTTGGCGTGGTCCTCGAACTCGACCGCCGCGTTGAGGAAGCCCTGGACCTCGACCACCCGCGCCACCTTGTCGAGCGAGCCGAGCTCGGAGCGCATCACCGCGATCAGGTCCACGGCGGCCGAGCGCGCGAATCGGTAGCCGTCCTCGGCGGTGTACTCCTTGCCCAGGCGGCCCTTCGGCAGCCTGCCGTTCTCCGGCAGCGGCGCCTTGCCGGCGATGAACAGCAGGTTTCCGCTGCGCACCGCGTTGGCATAGTTCGCGGCGGGCGCGCTGCCGGCGGGCAGGACGATGCCGAGCTGCTTCAGCTTCTGCTCTGCGCTCATTTGCCGGCGTCGCCCGGCGGATGCTGCCTGAACCAGTCGGCGATCGCCGGCATGTCCTCCTCGAACGTGCCCGGCGCCGAGAAGTTGAGCAGGCCCGCGCGCGCCGCGCCGCGGTTCTCGAAGTCGTGCGTGGTGCCGCCGGGCACGAGGACGAACGAGCCCTTCGGCGCGTCGACCCACTTTTCCCCGACCAGAAAGCTCATCGTGCCATCGAGCACGTAGAACACGTCGTCGGCCTCGTGCGCATGCGGACCCGGGCCCCGCGTGTGCGGTTCCAGCCACCATTCGGAGATCGAATAGCCGCGCGCGGTTTCGTCGCCGTCGGCCTTGAACAGCGCCGCGATGCGGCCCATCGGATACGAGCGACCCTGGCCGGGTTGAAGCACTATGGGTTGCCGTTTCATGGCTTGAGCTTAAGCGCGACCTCGGCGAGCCGTTTGCCCTGCGCAACGCAAAGCGTGCGCTCCTGCTCGGCGATCGGCTGGTCGTCGGCGACGCCGGCGAAGTGGCTGGCGCCGTAGGGCGTGCCGCCGGTGCGCGTCGTGTTGAGCTCGGGCTGGGTGTAGGGCGTGCCGAGGATCAGCATGCCGTGGTGCAGGAGCGGCAGCATCATCGAGACCAGCGTGGTCTCCTGGCCGCCGTGCAGGCTGGCGGTGGAGGTGAACACGCTGGCCGGCTTGCCGGCCAGCGCGCCGCGCTGCCAGAGCAGCGAGGTGCCGTCCCAGAAGTGCTTCAGCGGC
>DASUZH010000554.1:0-10600 GCA_036376975.1 Burkholderiales bacterium
GGCGCCAAGCCGAAGGCCACGAACGGCGACGACGTCCTCGTCGGCACCTCGAAGAACGACAACATCGCCGGCAAGAAGGGCGACGACCAGATCTCGGGCCTCGCCGGCAACGACAAGCTGAAGGGCGACCAGGGCAACGACCTGCTCGACGGCGGCTCGGGCAACGACCGGCTCTACGGCGGCAAGGGTGACGACCGTCTCCTCGGCGGCGCCGGCAACGACGTTCTCTACGGCGACGACGGCAAGTCCAAGGGCTGGGGCCACGGCTGGGACAAGTTCTGCTGGTGGAAGCCGCGCGGCGACTACGACGACTACCTCGACGGCGGCGCCGGCAACGACCGGGTCTACGGCGGCAAGGGCGACGACGTCGCGGTCTACACCATGGCCGAGAACCTCGGCGCGCGCGACGACTACGACGGCGGCAGCGGCTCGGACACCCTCGTCCTCAGGCTGACCTCTGGCGAGGCGCGCCTCGCATCGGTGAAGCACGACATCGCCGGCTTCGAAGCCTTCCTCGACCGGCACGGCAAGCACGGCAAGGAGTTCGAGTTCAGGAGCTTCGACCTCGACGTCAGCAACTTCGAGGAACTGAAGGTCGAGCTGGTGAACACCGGCCCGACCGCGAACAACGACACCGCGGCGACCGACGAGGATACGGCGCTGGTGCTGGCGGCCGCGGGCCTGCTCGCGAACGACACCGACCCCGACCACCTCGACGAGCTGAGGGTGACCGGCGCCGGCGCCAGCACGCACGGCGCGCTGGTAACCGTCGGCGCCGGCGGCGCGATCGCCTACGACCCGACCGCCTCGGCCGCGCTGCAGTCGCTCGCGCTCGGCATGAGCGCCACCGACAAGTTCAGCTACACCATCGCCGACATCGCCGGTGCGACTTCCACCGCGACGGTCTCGGTCACGGTCGCCGGGCGCAACGACGCGCCGGTGGCGCAGGACGACGCAAACGCGACCGACGAGGACCACGCCGTTTCGGGCGACGTGCTGCTGAACGACGACGACATCGACCAGGGCGACGTCATCCACGTCGCCGCGGTGAACGGCGACGCCGCCAACGTCGGCGCCACCATCACGCTCGCCTCCGGCGCGCTGCTCCGCGTGAACGCCGACGGCAGCTACAGCTACGACCCGAACGGCCGCTTCGAGACGCTCGCCGTCGGGCAGGGCGCCGGCGACAGCTTCAGCTACCTGGTGGCCGACAATCACGGCGCGCCGAGCGGCGCCGCCACCGTCCAGGTCGCGATCTCCGGCGCCAACGACGCCCCGGTCGCGGCCGACGACACCGCCGTGACCGACGAGGACACGGTCGTCCAGCTCAACCTGCACGCAAACGATTTCGACATTGACCACGGCGACACGCTGACCGCGTCGCCGACGGTGTTCGACCCGCGCGAAGCGTTCCAGTACCTCGCGGTGGGCGAATCGGCGACCACGACGTTCGAGTACACCGTCACCGACAACCACGGCGCCAGCGACACCGGCGCGGTGAGCATCACCGTGACCGGCGTGAACGACGGCCCCGACGCGGTGGACGACGAGGCGACGCCGGCGGCGCCCACGGTGGAAACCCTGTTCGGCTTCCAAACCACCGCTCTCGACGGCTACACACTGTCGTCCTTCAACTTCTATCCGTTCGGCCTCGGCGTCGGCCAGTCGCCGATGGCGTATGCCCCCACCTTCAACGACTCGGAGCCGGACGGCGCCGACGGCGCGCTGCGCCGCGTCGACGGGCAGAACTTCACCCTGCGCTCCCTCGAGGTCGCGGCGTACTTCAACCCGCACCCGGTGACCATCGTCGGCTACGACGACGGCGTGCAGGTGGCGAGCGTCAGCGTCGACCTCGACCCGGCCGGGCCGAGCAACGGCGCCGCCGGCTACACCTCGCTCGCCTTCGATGCCGCCTGGAGCAGCGTCGACGACGTGCGCTTCTACGCCGACAACAACGGCGACTTCACCTTCATCGACAACCTGCACGTCGCCCTGCCTTCCGTCGGCAACGAGGACACGGCAGCCGACATCGACGCGCTGGCGAACGATACCGACCCGGACGCGAGCGACGTCGTGCGCGTCGACACGTTCGACGCCACGAGCGCGATGGGCGCAGCGATCACGCAGAACTTGGACGGCAGCTTCCACTACGACCCGACGGCGGCGACGGACGTGCAGGCGCTCGCCGCGGGCCAGACCGCGGTCGACACCTTTACGTATGTGGTCACCGACGACCACGGCGGCTCGGACAGCGCCACCGTCCGCATCAACCTCATCGGCGTCAACGACCTGCCGGTGGCGGCGGACGACGCGGTGGGTGCGCCGCAACCGGTGGAGATGTTCACCGGCTTCGAGAACACCACCACCGTGGACATCGGCGGCTACGTCCTGACCTGGTCCGCCTCCTCGCCGGAGAAGGGCACCGGCGGCTCCTGGTCGGCCGTGACGTTCATCGGCAGCGACGCGGTGGCCGCCTCCGCGGACACCTCGATCGAGCGCGTCGACGGGCAGGACTTCTCGCTGCTCGAGCTCGACATCGCGGCGGACCTGTTCCCGCGGCCGGTGACCATCGAGGGCTACGACAACGGCATCCTGATCGCGAGCCTCACGCTCGACCTCGAGGCCGCCGGGCCGTCGAACGGCGCGGAAGGCTACACCCACCTCGACTTCGGCGCGGAATGGGCGAGCCTCGACCAGGTGCGCTTCTCCGCCGCGTACGAGGGGATCACCGACTGGTTCCTGATCGACAACCTGCGCGTCGAGTTCGGCGACGGCAACGAGAACTTCGCGCTCGACGTGGACGTGCTGGGGAATGATACCGACCCCGATGCAGCCGACGTGCTGCAGGTCGCGACATTCGACGCGACCAGCGCCATGGGCGCCGCGATCAGCCTGAACTTCGACGGTACGCTGCACTACGAGCCGATCGACGCGGCAGCGGTCCAGGCGCTCGCGCAGGGCGAGACGGCCACCGATACCTTCCAGTACAGCGTGTCCGACGGCCACGGCGGAACCGATACCGCCACCGTGAGCATCGAGCTCGTCGGTACGAACGACGCTCCGGTCGCGGCTGACGACGACAACCGGATCATCGACCTGCGCGGCTTCGAGAACGCCAGCCCGTCCGACGTCGGCGGCTATTCCCTGAGCGGCTTCAGCATCAACCCCGGCCTCGGCACAGGCAGTTCGTGGATGGCGTATGCCCATACCGGGGACGACGTGTTCGAAGACGGCGCCGACGGCGGGGTGCAGCGCGCCGACGGCGAGGACTTCGCGCTGCTGTCGCTCGACGTGGCCGCCTACTTCACGCCCCACCTGGTGACCATCAGCGGCTTCGACGACGGCGTGCTGGTGGCGAGCGTCGACGTGCCCCTCGGTCTCGCGGGGCCCAGCGCCGGCGCCGAGGGCTATACCGCGGTCAGCTTCGGCAGCGATTGGGGCAGCATCGACGAAGTGCGCTTCTACGCCGACGACGTCAACGACTACACGTTCATCGACAACCTGCGCTTCGCGGTCGGCTTCCGCGGCGACGAGGACACGCCGGTCAACCTCAATGTGCTGGCGAACGACAGCGACCCGGACGCGGGCGACGTGCTGAGCGTGCTCGACGTCTCGGCGAGCGCGCTCGGCGCACAGCTCACCGTCAACGACGACGGCACCATCCGGTACGACGCGACCGCCGTGGCGGCCGCGCAGGCCCTCGCCGCCGGCGAGACGGCGACCGACACCTTCACCTACCGCGTGACCGACGGCCACGGCGGCTGGAGCAGCGCCACGGTGACGGTGCACGTGGTTGGCGTGAACGACGCGCCGGAGGCGCTCGACGAGTCGTTCGCGCTGGACGAGGACGGCGAGGCGACCGGCAACGTGCTGGCCAACGACGAGGACATCGACAGCCCGACGCTGACCGCGGTCCAGGTCGCGGGGCCGGAGCACGGCACGCTGGAGTTGAGCGAAGACGGCTCCTTCGTCTATACGCCGGACGCCGACTACCACGGTAGCGACAGCTTCACGTACGTCGCGAAAGATGGCAGCCTGCAATCGAACGTCGCCACGGTGACGTTCACCGTCGCGCCGGTGAACGACGCGCCGGTCGCGGCCGACGACGCCTACAACGTCAACCCGGACGGCGGAATCGCCGTCGCCGGTCCCGGCGTGCTTTCCAACGACAGCGACGTCGACGGCGATGCGCTGCAAGCCGAGATCGGCGTCGGGCCGGAGCACGGCACGCTGGCGTTCAACCTCGACGGCTCGTTCAGCTATGTGCCGGACGAGGGCTTCGAGGGCGAGGACAGCTTTACCTACTCGGTGACCGACGGCCAGGCCTTCTCGGACCTCGCCACGGTGACGCTGACCATCAACCCGGAAAACTCGCCGCCGGTCGCCGCCGACGACAAGGCGAGCACCAACGAGGATGCGACGGTGAGCGGCAACGTGCTCACCAAGGCCAGCGGCGGCCTCGACACCGATGTCGACGGCGACGCGCTGACGGTCACCACCACCGGCACGTTCACCACGACCCTCGGCGCGAGCGTGACGCTCAACGCCAACGGCAGCTTCACCTACGACCCGCGCGACTCCAGCACGTTGCAGGCGCTGAACGCGGGGCAAAGCAAGGTCGACACCTTCGGCTACGAGGTCGGCGACGGCAAGGGCGGCAGCGATACCGCGACGGTCAGCGTGACGGTGACCGGGCGCGACGAGCCGGGCCAGAACCCCAAGAACGTTGCCCCGAGCACGCCGGTGGGTACGGAGCTGGATTACTACATTCGCTTCCAGGGCAACGAGTTCCAGGGCAACGAGTGGCTGAGGCTGGGCTCGTTCCAGACCGAGCTGGTGGCGCTATCGGGCACGGGCTCGGTGTCGGCCAAGGTGCAGCCGGACACGCAGGCGGGGCTGGGCACGAGCAGCACGATCATCGCGCTGACCAAGGCGATGACCGCGGGCACCAGCAAGACGGGGCTGGAGTCGGTGGAGATTGCGGCGGTCGGGCAGGATGAAATCAGCGGCAAGGAGATGCTGGTCGACAGCTACATCTTCACCAACGCGAAGCTCAAGGCGCTGGGCACGCACGCCGACGGGGAGGGCCTGGGCAACGACCTGAGCTTCAGCTTCACGGGCTTCGCCCGGCAGACCGACGGGCTCGAGGCGGAGTGGAAAGGGTTGGCCAACAACGTCAACGTGCCCTCGCCGGTGAACAGCGTGTCGCAGGTGAAACCGCAGGACCTGGACGAGGGCCTGCTGCCCGATGTGCCGCTCGAGTACTACGTGCGCTTCGACGGCAGCGGGCTGTCGGGGCAGTGGCTGGAGCTGGATTCCTTCAGCATGGCGCTGGGGCCCGGCAGCGGCGCAAGCGGCGGCGGCGGCAGCAAGTTCGGCACCTCGGCGATCACGGAGGACGCGGTGCTGGTGCTGGGCTCGAGCGCTCAGGTGGTGGAGCTCACCCAGTGGCTGGCGGAGTCGAAGAGCAGCTCCTCCGTGTTCAGGTTCGAGATCGAGGCGTACGCGCTCGACGAGCAGGGCAAGCACCAGCTGGTGGACCAGTTCAACTTCGACGGCGCGCGCGTGGTGGGCGTGAAGGCGAGCGACGGCGCGACCAACGAGGTGACGCTGGACTTCACCAGGTTCGCCCATGGCCACGTCGAGTTCGATCCGATCTCGGGCGGCGGCGGCCAGGTCAGCGAGGTGATCATCGGCAACTTCAATCCGCCGCCGATCCACGGCGACGTGTTCCCGTAGACGGTCGGCGGGCTAGAGCGGCTCGCGCATGCCGCGCCGCAGGTAGGCGGTGACGGGCGCGAGCAGGTAGTCGAGCGCGCTGCGGCTGTCGGTGCGGATGTAGATCTCGGCCGGCATGCCGGCCTGCATCTTCAGGTTGCCGGCGTCGACCAGCGCCTGCAAGGGCACGTCGACGTGCGCCACGTAGTAGGCGGAGCCGGTCTGCTGCTCGACCATGCGGTCGGCCGAGACGTAGTTGACCTTGCCGGCGACCAATGGGGTGGTGCGCTGCTGGTAGGCGGTGAGGCGGATCTCGGCTTCCGAGCCGGCGCGCACGTGGTTGATGTCCTCCGGGCGGATGCGCGCCTCGACGATCAGCGTCTTTTCCTCCGGCACGATCTCCATCAGCACCTCGCGCGGGCCGACCACGCCGCCCTGGCTGAACACGCGCAGCCCGACCACCTCGCCCGAGATCGGCGACGCGATGCGCTGGCGCTCGGAGGCGTCCTTCGACGGGCGCAGGCGCTCCTCCAGGTCGAAGATGCGCGCGCTCGCCTCCTTCAGCTCGTCGGCGGCGCTCTGCACGTAGGCGTTCCTCTGCGCCAGCACGCGCAGCTCGAGCTCCTGGCTGCGCTGCTCGGCCTTGGAGAGCTCGGCGCGGCGCTCGTTCCAGCGCCCCTCGTACTCGGCCACCTGGCGCTCGAGCTGCATCAGGCGCGTCTTCTGCACGAAGCCCTTCTCGAGCAGCGCCTGGTTGGTGGCGAGCTCCTCCTTCTGCAGCTTGAGCGCGCGCGCCTCGGCGGCGATCTGGTCGGTGAGCGCCTTCACTTCCTGCGCGGTCTGCTGGATCTGCCTGCGCAGCAGGGCGACCTGCGTGTCGAGCGCCTCGCGGCGCGCCTTGAACAGCGTGGTCTCGCGCTGCAGGAACTCGACCACCTTCGGCTCGGCGTTGCGCGCCACCAGCTCGGGCGGGAACTTCACCGCGGGCGACATCGCGCGCTCGGCCTCCAGGCGCGCCGCCTTGGCGCGCTCGCCGTCGTGCTGCGTGCGCAAGAGGTCGAGCGTGGCGTCGAGCTTGACGTCCTCGATCACCACCAGCACCTGGCCGGCCTTGACGCGCTCGCCGTCGCGCACCAGCACCTGCTTGACGATGCCGCCCTCCTGGTGCTGGATCACCTTGCGGTTCATGTCGACCTTGACGAAGCCGGCGGCGATGATCGCGCCGGAGAGCGGCGCCGCCACCAGCCAGCCGCCCATCACCAGCATGCCGAGCAGCAGCACCAGGCCGCCGGCGCGCGCAAGGCGCGTCAACTCGGCGCGCTCGCCGGCGGCCGTCGCGGCGGGGTTCATGCCACCCCCCGCACCGGCGGCGCGCCGCGCGTGACGCGCGCCATCACCTCGGCGCGCGGCCCGAACATCTCCGCCACGCCGTCCTTCAGCACCAGCAGCTTGTCGACCCCGCCGAGGAGCGACGGGCGGTGCGCGATGATCACCACCGTCACGCCGTCCTGCTTCATCTGCTGCAGCGCGCGCAGCAGGCCCTCGTCGCCGTCGGCGTCGAGGTTGGCGTTGGGCTCGTCGAGCACCACCAGGCGCGGCTCGCCGTAGAGCGCGCGCGCGAGCGCGATGCGCTGGCGCTGCCCGGGCGAGAGCGTCTCGCCGGCCTGGCCGGCGTCGGTGTCGTAGCCTTTCGGCAGGCGCAGGATCATGTCGTGCGCGTAGGCGCGCTGCGCGGCGCGCACCACCGCGGCCGAGTCGGGCTCGCCGAGGCGCGCGATGTTGTCGGCCACCGTGCCGCCGAACAGCTCGACGGTCTGCGGCACGTAGCCGACGTACGGCCCGAGCTGCGCGCGGTCCCAGGCCGCCACGTCGACGCCGTCCAGGCGCACCGCGCCGGAGAGCGGCTTCCAGATGCCGACGATCATGCGCGCCATGGTCGACTTGCCGGCGGCGGTCGGGCCGATGATGCCGAGCGCCTCGCCGGCCGGCAGGCTGAAGGAGACGTTGCGCAGCACCGGCCGCTCGGCGCGCGGGAAGGCGTGCGTCAGCTGCTCGACGCTGACGGCGCCCTTCGGCGCCGGCAGCTCGGTGGCGGGCGCGGCCTCGGGCGTGGCCTCGAACAGCTTGCCGAGGCGCTGCCAGGCGCCGCGCGTCTCGACCAGCGTGCGCCAGCCGCCGACCAGCATCTCCACCGGCGCGAGCGCGCGGCCGAGGATGATGGTGCAGGCGATCATCACGCCGGAGGAGAGGTGCTGCGTGATCACCAGGTAGGCGCCGGCGCCGAGCATCAGCATCTGGATCGCCTGCCGCGTGAACTTGGTGAAGCCGGAGAACACGCCGCCCAGCCGGCTCGCCTCGCGCTGCTCGCCCAGCGCGGCGTCGTTGAGCGCGCTCCAGCGCCGCACCACCGCCTCGCGCATGCCGAGCGCGTCGACCGACTCGGCCGAGCGCGTCGCCGCGTCGATGAAGCGGCCGGCCTTGCGGCCCTCGGCCTGCACCCGCTCGAGCGGCTTGCGCGTGAAGTACTCGTTCGCCGCGGCGAGGCCGAGCATCAGCAGCGCGCCGCCGAGGGCGAGCGCGCCGAGCAGCGGGTGGAACAGCCAGATCAGGACCAGGAACAGCGGCAGCCACGGCGCGTCGAACAGCGCGATCACCGCCGGGCCGACCAGGAAGCCGCGCAGCGTGCCGACGTCGCGCAGCGCGTTGAGGTGCTCGCTGCCGCGCGCGCGGGCGACGTGCGCGAGCACCCCGCGCAGCACGTCGGGCCCGAGCCAGCGGTCGAGCGCGGTGCCGCAGGCGGCGAGCAGCTGCGCCCGCACCACGTCGAGCAGCGCCATCATGCCGAGCGCGAGCACCGCGCCCACCGACAGCATGACCAGCGTTTCCTGGCTGCGGCTGGACAGCACGCGGTCGAACACCTGCAGCATGTAGAGCGCGGGGACCAGCAAAAGCAAATTGATCGCGAGGCTGAAGACGCCCGCGTAGATGAAGTAACGTTGCAGCCGGCCGACCAGTGTGCGCACGGTACCCCTCTGAAGGCGCGCGCCATTATAGTCGGAGTTTCAAAGACATACAGGAGGTCCGGATGGACGTACGCGCGGCGGTGGCGCACAAGGCGGGCGCGCCGCTCACGATCGAGACGGTGCGGCTGGAGGGCCCGAAGGCGGGCGAGGTGCTGGTGGAGATCAAGGCCACCGGCATCTGCCACACCGACGAATTCACCCGCTCCGGCGCCGATCCGGAAGGACTATTCCCGGCGATCCTCGGCCACGAGGGCGCCGGCGTGGTGGTCGACGTCGGGCCGGGGGTGACGTCGCTGAAGAAGGGCGACCACGTGATCCCGCTCTACACGCCCGAATGCCGGCAGTGCAAGAGCTGCCTGTCGCGCAAGACCAACCTGTGCACCGCGATCCGGGGGACTCAGGGGAAAGGCCTGATGCCGGATGGCACGTCGCGTTTCAAATTGAATTCGCAACCGGTTTTTCACTATATGGGTTGTTCCACCTTCGCCAACTTCACGGTGCTGCCCGAGATCGCGCTGGCGAAGATCCGCGAGGACGCGCCGTTCGACAAGGTCTGCTACATCGGCTGCGGCGTCACCACCGGCATCGGCGCGGTGATCAACACGGCGAAAGTCGAGCCGGGCGCGAACGTGGCGGTGTTCGGCCTCGGCGGCATCGGCCTGAACGTGGTGCAGGGCGCGCGGATGGCGGGCGCCAACATGATCATCGGCGTCGACCTCAATCCGAAGCGCGAAGCGCTGGCGCGCAAGTTCGGCATGACGCACTTCGTGGACGGAAAGGATTCGGTCCAGAAAATCGTCGACCTCACCGGCGGCGGCGCCGACTACAGCTTCGAATGCATCGGCAACGTCGACGTGATGCGCCAGGCGCTCGAGTGCTGCCACCGGGGCTGGGGCGTGTCGGTGATCATCGGCGTGGCCGGCGCGGGGCAGGAGATCAGGACGCGGCCGTTCCAGCTCGTCACCGGCCGGGTGTGGAAGGGCACCGCGTTCGGCGGCGCGAGGGGGCGCACGGACGTGCCGAGGATCGTCGACTGGTACATGGAGAAGAAGATCAACATCGACGACCTGATCACCCACGTGCTGCCGCTCGATCGGATCAACGAAGGCTTCGACCTGATGCACCGCGGCGAGTCGATCCGCAGCGTGGTGGTCTACTGAGGGCCTACTTCGGGTACTTGCGCTGCAGTCCCTCGATGGTGCGGTTGTATTCCTCGACGTACTTGACCAGCTGCTTGCACTTCGCGCCCGCCCGGTCGCAGCGCGGCTCGGGCAGCGGCTTGCGGTCGCCGGCCTTGAAGGCCTCCTCGGCGTCGAGCGTCGGCTTGGCAGGCCTGAGCAGCGGCTGCGAGTAGCCGCCCGCGCCGCGGCTGCCGTCCTGCGCAGCCGCGGGCTGGCTTGCGGCCGCGAGGGCTAGTAGCATCAGTACCCAGTTCATCCAGAAAGGGAGACTACCAATGAACAAGGCAGCCATGAAGGCCAAGGCGAAGAAACGCCTCGCCCAGGCCAAGGTCCAGCTCGGCAAGTTCAAGGTCAAGGCGAAGCGCGAGCTCTCGCGCATGCAGGTCAAGCTGCGCCAGCACCAGGCCGCGCTCAAGGTCGCGGCCAAGCGCTACAAGAGCGCGCTCAAGGCCGAGCAGCGCAAGGCGCGGGCGTAGGAGTTAAATGGGGACAGGCCCCATTTTTCTCATCTAGTCCTATTCCTAGGCCGTCATTCCCGCGCAAGCGGGAATCCATGGGTCCCCGCTTTCGCGGGGAAGACATTCAGACATAAATGGGGTCTGTCCCCATTTACTGATTTGCTAGTTATTTGATCTCGAGAGTCTTGCCGTTGAAGCGGCCGCGGTACTCGCGGCCGCC
>DASUZH010000555.1:0-6324 GCA_036376975.1 Burkholderiales bacterium
GACTTCGTGGTCACCGAGCGCGGCATCTACCGCCGCGACCCGGAGGGGCTGGTGTTCCTCCCCGCCCCGGAGCCGGGCGGCTCGGGCGAGCTGTCCTCGCCGGTCTGCTACGCGGACGAGAACTACTTCAAGGGCCGCTAGACCAGGAACAGACGGTAGGCGGGGTTGCGCGTCTCGTCGGCGCTCGGGTAGCCGAGCTTCTTCAGGAACGCCCTGAACGCGCCGGTCTCGCGCCGCGGCACCTGCATGCCGACCAGGACGCGGCCGTAGTCGGCGCCGTGGTTGCGGTAGTGGAACAGGCTGATGTTCCAGTCGCTGCGCATGTTGTCGAGGAAGCGCATCAGCGCGCCGGGGCGCTCGGGGAACTCGAAGCGGTACAGCAGCTCGTCCTTGGCGGGCGCCCTGCCCCCCACCATGTGCCGCACGTGCCACTTCGCCATCTCGTTGTCGGACAGGTCGAGCGTCTTCAGGCCGTGGCGGCGCAGGTTCTTCACCAGGCGCGAGGTCTCATCGCGCCCGTGCACCTCGACGCCGACGAAAATATGCGCGTCCTTTGAATCGGCTATCCGGTAGTTGAACTCGGTAACGTTGCGCGCGCCGAGCGTTGTGCAGAACTTGCGGAAGCTGCCCGGGCGCTCGGGAATCGTCACCGCCAGGATCGCTTCGCGATGCTCGCCTACCTCCGCCTCCTCGGCGATGAAGCGCAGGCGGTCGAAGTTGGTATTGGCGCCGGAGGCGATGGCGACGAAGGTCTTGCCTTTCGAACCATGGCGCTCGATCCAGGCCTTGGCGCCGGCGACGGCGAGCGCGCCCGCGGGCTCGAGCACCACGCGCGTGTCCTCGAACACGTCCTTGATCGCGGCGCACATCTCGTCGGTGTCGGCGAGCACCATCTCGTCGACCAGCTGGCGGCAGAGCCTGAAGGTCTCCTCGCCGACCTGCTTGACGGCCACGCCGTCAGCGAACAGGCCGACGTGGTCCAGGATGACTCTCTTCTTTTTTCTTAAAGAGATCTCCATGGCGGCCGCGTCGACCGGCTCCACCCCGATGATCTTCACCTTCGGGTTGATCGTCTTCACGTAGGCGGCGATGCCCGAAATCAGGCCGCCGCCGCCCACCGGGACGAAAATGGCGTCGATGTGGCCGGGGTGCTGGCTGAGGATCTCCTTGCCTACGGTGCCCTGCCCGGCGATGACGTCGGGGTCGTCGTAGGGATGGACGAAAGTCAGCCCGCGGCGCCGCTGCAGCTGCTTCGCGTGCGCCAGCGCCTCCTGGTAGGAGTCGCCGTGCAGCACCACCTGCGCGCCGCGCGCCGCGACGGCGTTGATCTTGATGCGCGGCGTGGTCACCGGCATCACGATCACCGCGCGGCAGCCGAGCTTCTGCGCGGCGAGCGCCACGCCCTGCGCATGGTTCCCGGCGCTCGCCGTGATCACCCCCTTCTTCAGGCGGGCCGCCGGCAGCCCGGCCATCTTGTTATACGCGCCGCGCAGCTTGAACGAGAATACCGCCTGCAGGTCCTCGCGCTTGAGCAGCAGGCGGTTCTTCAGGCGCTTGGAAAGCGCGGGCGCGAGCTCGAGCGGCGACTCGGTCGCCACGTCGTAGACGCGCGCTTTCAGGATCCGCTCGAGATAATCGTTCTTCAAGGCGGGGGAATTTAGCATGGAGGGGCTGCTCGGGTTGTTCGCGGCGAGCTTTGTCGCGGCGACGGTGTTCCCGTTTCCGTCGGAAGGCGCGCTGTTCGCCTACCTCAAGGCGAACCCGGACCGCATCGCGCTCGCGGTCGCCGTGGCGACCGTGGGCAACACCGTTGGAGGGATGACTACCTATCTCGTCGGCCGCCTGCTGCCGCAGAAGAGCGTCGACGAGAAGGCGCTCGCCCGGATCAAGCGCTATGGCGCGCCGGCGACCTTCTTCAGCTGGCTGCCCTTCGTCGGCGACGCGCTCTGCTTCGCCGCCGGCTGGCTGCGCATCCACTGGGCCGCGGCGCTCGGCTTCATGGCGGCCGGACGACTCGCCCGCTACCTGGTGGTCGCGTACCTCACCTGAGCTGTGCGGATGTCACAGCTTTCGCGCTGCCCGCGTGCCATGATCACTTCGAGGGGGGGTCTACAGCGGAGGTCGCTCATGGCTCATTGGAGAAGCATCGGCGGTATCACCACCATCGCACCCGGCGCAACGGCGTACTGGGAGTACTCCTACCCGCCCAACGGACGCGACGTCGGCGTCGCGGTCGCGGCGCCCAACGCGCACGAGGGACAGATCAACGTCGAGTACTTCGTGGTCGGGCAGGGCATCGTCCAGCGGCAGACGACGATCGACGAAGGCGGCACGGCCATCCACTACACGGTGCGGATCAAGAACCTCGGCACGATCGGGTTTCGCTACAACCTCAACATCGGAGACTGGCAATGAAGCACCTGAGGAAAGTCTCCGTGGTCACCGAAGGCGGCAAGCTGGTCGCGGTGCAGATCCCGCCCGAGCCGCCGTCCGATTCGCGCGCTCCGCTCGCCGCGCTGGTCGCCGGGCCGAAGCAGAAGCTCCACCAGATCGAGATCGACGTGCCGCTCGCCCTCAACACCAGCAAGGACGTCGACGCCTTCCATGCCAGCGTGCGCAAGCAGCTGAAGCGGCGCGGCCGCAAGAAGTAGCGCCCTACTTCACGTAGCCGAGCACCCGCGGCAGCCACCTCGTCGCAAGCTGCCGCGGCCGGGAACGCGGTGTCCGGACCGCGGTGATCCATGCCAATATCGGGTCATCTCCAGCCGGGCAGCGTTATGAAATCCGCATTGATCGCGACGGACTTTTCCAGCGAGGCCGAGGCGGCTCGGCGACGGGTCGCAAGCATCGCAAACGAGACCGGCCTGGGCGGCGCCATCGCGCACGTCCTGCCGGGCTCGCTGCCGGCGGAAATGCACGCGCAGTCGGCAACGCAGGCGCAACAGGCTCTTGCGCTCCTCGCCGGCGAGATGAAGCGCGACGGCGCGAGCTTCGAGCCGCGGCTCCTCTCCGGCGACGTTGCCGGCGAGTTGATCCGGGCCGCGCCGGAGTTCGACCTGGTGGTCGCGGGCGCGCGCGGACAGGGCGTGCTGCTGGATTTCTCGATCGGGAGGATGTCGACCCGCCTCGTACGGGGGTGCGCCCGGCCGGTTCTGATCGTCAAGCGTCCGCCAGACGAGCCGTATCGGCGGGTGGTCGCAGCCGTGGATTGCTCCGAACCCTCGCTTGTCGCGGCGACCTACGGCATCCAGATCGCGCCCAAGGCGGAATTCAACCTCGTTCACGCCTTCGAGGTGGAATTCGAGGCGACCCTGCGCCGCGCAGGGACGACGGAGGACAGGATCCAGAGGTACCGGCAAGAGGCGCGCGAGAAGGCGATGGCGCAAATGGCCGCGTTTGCCGGCCGGTTTGCGCTGCCGAGCGGGAAGGTCTGGTCGAGCGCGGTCCTAGGTTACCCGCCGAAGGTGATCGTGGATGCCGTAGAACAGGGGAACGCCCAGCTCGTGGTGCTCGGCAAGCATGCCGCGGGCATCGTCGAGCGCCTCATGGTCGGCAGCGTGGCGCTGCAAGTGCTCGAAATGGCGAAGTGCGACGTCCTCGTCGTGCCCGAGCCGGTTGCCTAGCTCAGAAATGCTTCTGGTCGCGCTGCTCGCGCTCCCGTTTGCCGGCAGCATCGCCGCCGCCCTGCTGCGAGCTAACGCGCGCAATGCGGAGGCCTGGCTTGCCGGAGCGGTCGCCCTTGGCGGCCTGGCGCTTGCCGCGAGCCACTATCGGGAGATGTCGAACGGCCTGGTGATCCGCTTCGCGGTCGAATGGCTGCCCGTGCTCGGCATCGATTTCAGCCTGCGCCTGGACGGCTTCGCCTGGCTGTTTTGCGTGCTGGTGACCGGCATCGGCTTCCTGGTGGTGCTGTATGCGCGCTACTACATGTCTCCGCAAGACCCAGTGCCGCGGTTCTTCTCGTTCTTTCTCGCCTTCATGGGCTCCATGCTGGGCGTGGTGCTGTCGGGCAATCTGCTGCAGCTCGTGTTCTTCTGGGAGCTGACCAGCCTGTTTTCCTTCCTGCTCATCGGCTACTGGCACCACAGCGCGCCGGCTCGCGACGGCGCGCGCATGGCGCTCATCATCACCTCGGCCGGCGGGCTCAGCCTGCTCGCCGGAGCGCTGATTCTCGGCCGCATTGCGGGCAGCTACGACCTCGACGCCGTCCTCGCCGCCGGCGACCGTATCCGCGCCGATCCCCTCTACATCCCCGCGCTGGTGCTGGTGGCCATGGGGGCGCTGACGAAAAGCGCCCAGTTCCCGTTTCACTTCTGGCTGCCGCAGGCGATGAGCGCGCCGACTCCCGTATCGGCCTACCTGCACTCGGCGGCGATGGTAAAGCTCGGCGTGTTCCTGCTCGCGCGGCTGTGGCCGGCGATGGCGGGCACCGATGCGTGGATCTGGACGATCGGCACCGCGGGCCTGGTGACGCTGGTGCTGGGCGCCTATGCCGCGATCTTCCAGCACGACCTCAAGGGCCTGCTCGCCTATTCCACCATCAGTCACCTCGGGCTGATTACGGTGCTGATCGGCCTCAACAGCCAGCTTGCGCTGGTGGCCGCGGTGTTCCACATCATCAACCACGCCACGTTCAAGGCGTCGCTGTTCATGGCGGCGGGCATCATCGATCACGAGAGCGGCACGCGCGACATCCGCCGCCTCTCCGGCCTCTACCGCTACATGCCGATCACCGCCACCCTTGCCATGGTCGCGGCCGCGGCCATGGCGGGCGTGCCGCTGCTGAACGGCTTCCTGTCGAAGGAGATGTTCTTCTCGGAAGCGCTGCGGGTGGAGGGCCCGTCCCGCACGATCGACCGCGCGCTGCCGTTCATCGCCACGCTGTGGGGCATGTTCAGCGTGGCCTACTCCCTGCGCTTCATCCATGGCGTCTTCTTCGGACCGGCACCGGTGGGGCTGCCGCGCGAGCCGCGCGAGCCGCCGCACTGGATGCGCTTCCCCATTGAGTTCCTGGTGCTCGCCTGCCTGCTCGTCGGCATCCTGCCCGCCCTGACCATCGGGCCGCTCCTCGACATCAGCGTCTCCGCCCTCCTCGGTGAGCGCGCGACAGACTACAACTTGTCAGTCTGGCACGGGTTCACCACTCCGCTCGTCATGAGCATGGTCGCCCTTGCCGGCGGCGCGATTCTCTACATCCTGCTGCAGAAGCACCTCGCCCGCGGCGAAGAGCGCACGCCGCTGCTGCCGCCAGTGGAGGGGCGGCGCATCTTCGACCGGCTGCTCGCCGCGCTCTCCTGGAGCTGGGCGCGCGCGTTCGAGGACGCGTTCGGGACGCGCCGGCTGCAGGCGCAACTCGGGCTGCTCGTGCTCACGGCGCTCGCTGCCGGCCTCTGGCCGGTGTGGGGGCGCGGCCTGGAGTTCGGCCCGCTGCCGCTCAGCCCGGTCGATAACGCGTTCGTGCTGATGTGGGTGGTGGGGGCCGCTTGCGCCATCGGCGCGGCGTGGCAGGCGAAGTTCCATCGCCTGGTCGCGCTGCTGCTGGCGAGCGGTGCGGGGCTGGTCGTGTGCCTCACCTTCGTCTGGCTGTCGGCGCCGGACCTCGCGCTCACCCAGCTGCTGGTGGAGATCCTGACGACGGTGCTGCTGCTGCTCGGGTTGCGCTGGCTTCCCAAGCGCATTCCGTTCAAGTGGACGCTCGCGGGCTCGCGCGCTGCGCTGCCGCGCCGCGTGCGCGATCTCGCGATCGCGGCGGGCTCGGGCTGCGGACTGGGATTGCTCGCCTATGCGGTGATGACTCGCCCGCTGCCCGATGCAGCCATCTCGCGTTTCTTCCTCGAGCGCGCGTGGCCGGACGGCGGCGGCACCAATGTGGTGAACGTCATCATCGTCGATTTCCGCGCGCTCGATACCCTGGGCGAGATCGCGGTGCTCGGCGTCGTGGCGGTCGTGGTGTACGCACTGCTGCGCCGATTCCGGCCGGCGCGCGAGAGCATGGAGCCCCTGCCGCAGCGCGCGCTACAGACCGAGGCGGGCAATGCCGAGGACCTGTCGGTGCCGGCAGTCATCATGCGCGCAATGTTCCCGCCGATCGCGCTGGTCGCGGTCTACCTGCTGTTGCGCGGCCACAACCTGCCCGGTGGCGGCTTCGTCGCCGGCATCACACTCGCCGTCGGCTTCATCCTCCAGTACATGGCGGGCGGCACGCGCTGGGCCGAGGACCGCCTTGCGATCAAGCCGCTGCGCTGGATCGCGGCAGGCGTGCTGCTCGCAGCCGGCACCGGTGCCGGCGCCTGGCTGTTTGGCCATCCATTCCTCACCACCCAC
>DASUZH010000556.1:0-8592 GCA_036376975.1 Burkholderiales bacterium
CCGCGCTGGTTCTCGACCGTGACGTGGATCGCGGCCTGGAACAGGCGCGTGGTGCGCGGGTCCCATTCGACGTCGATCCACTGCTCGGGCTCGTTCTTCCGCGACTTGACGATGCTGGCGCACTCCGAGCCGTGCACCACCAGGCCCTGGCCCTTCTTGATCGAGCCGACGATGGCGTCGCCCGGGATCGGCCGGCAGCAGGTGGCGAGCTGCACCGCCATGCCCTCGGTGCCGCGGATGGTGACGCTGCCGCCCGGCTTGGCGTCTTCTTTCGCGTCGCTCTTCTTCAGCAGGCGGCGCGCGACGACCGCCGGCAGCCGCTTGCCGAGGCCGATGTCGGCGAGCAGCTCCTCGCGCGAGCGCGCGCCGCCGTCGCGCACCACCCGCTCCCAGCTGGCGTCGTCGACCGCGGCGAGCGAGCCGTGCAGGCTCTTCGCCGCCTGCTCGAGCAGGCGCTCGCCGAGGCCGGCCGACTCCTCGTACTGCATGGTCTTCAGGAAGTGGCGGATGTTGGCGCGCGCCTTGCCGGTGCGCACGTACTGCAGCCAGCCCGGGTTGGGCTTGGCATGGCTGGCAGTGATGATCTCGACGCGCTCGCCGTTGCGCAGCTCCGTGCGCAGCGGCACCAGCTCGCCGTTCACCTTGGCCGCCACGCAGCGGTTGCCGATGTCGGTGTGGACCGCATAGGCAAAGTCGACGGCGGTAGCGCCGCGAGGCAGCGAAAGGATCTTGCCCTTCGGCGTGAAGACGTAGACCTCGTCGGGGAACAGGTCGACCTTGACGTGCTCGAGGAACTCCTGCGGGTCGCCCGACTGGTTCTGGATCTCGAGCAGCGACTGCAGCCACTGGTGGGTCTGCTTCTGCAGCTCGGACAGCTTGTCGGCGTCGTCCTTGTACATCCAGTGCGAGGCGACGCCCGACTCGGCCAGGCGGTGCATCTGCTCGGTGCGCAGCTGCACCTCGACCGGCACGCCGTAGGGGCCGATCAGGTCGGTGTGGATCGACTGGTAGCCGTTCGCCTTGGGGATGGCGATGTAGTCCTTGAACTTGCCCGGGATCGGCTTGTAGAGCGAGTGCAGCGCGCCGAGCGCCAGATAGCAGGCCGGCACGTCCTTGACGATCACGCGGCAGCCGAAGATGTCGTGCACCTCGGAGAAGGAGAGGTGCTTCTCGATCATCTTGCGGTAGGTCGAGTAGACGTGCTTCTCGCGGCCCTGCACGGTGGCGGCGATGCCGGCCTCGGCCAGCTTCTTCTTCATCGCCTCCAGCGTGCGGCCGATCATCTCGCGCCGGTTGCCGCGCGCCGCCGCGGTGGCCTTGGCGAGCACCTTGTAGCGGCCGGGGTAGAGGTGCGAGAAGGCGAGCTCCTGCAGCTCGTGGAACAGCGTGTTGAGGCCGAGCCGGTTGGCGATCGGCGCGTAGATCTCCATCGTCTCGCGCGCCACGCGGCGGCGCTTGGCCGGCGGCACCGCGCCGAGGGTGCGCATGTTGTGCAGCCGGTCGGCCAGCTTGATCAGGATGATGCGCACGTCGCGCGCCATCGCCAGCAGCATCTTGCGGAAGTTCTCCGCCTGCGCCACCTCGGCCGACTGGAACTCGATCTTGTCGAGCTTGGAGACGCCGTCGACCAGCTCGGCGACCGGCCGGCCGAAGGTGTCGGAGATCTCGTCCTTGGTGACCTTGGTGTCCTCGGTGACGTCGTGCAGCAGCGCGGCCATCAGCGTCTGGCCGTCGAGGTGCCAGTCGGCGAGGATCTCGGCGACGGCGAGCGGGTGCGAGATGTACGGGTCGCCGGACTGGCGCGTCTGCCCGGCGTGGGCGGCTTCCGAGAAGCGGTACGCCTCGGCGAGGCGCGCCACGTCTTTCGGCTTCAGGTAGCCGAAGCGAGGTGTGTCGAGATGCGGCTCTCGGGCGGGAACTACGGCCATGGGGAGAGGTTAACCAATTTCCTTCCTCCCCCCTAGTACAACCAGAAAAACGCTACAGCGTCGGCGCCGACGGCGGCGTCGGGTTCTTCTTCAGCACCTCGGTGCCGACCTTGCCGGTGGCGATCTCGCGCAGCGCGATCACGGTCGCCTTGTCGCGGTTGGGCTCGACCAGCGGGCTCGCGCCGGCGCCGAGCTGGCGCGCGCGGTAGGTGGCCGCCAGCGTGAGCTGGAAGCGGTTGCTGATTCTCTTCAGGCAGTCGTCAACGGTGATTCGCGCCACGGGTTCTTTCCTTTTCGATGATGCTCGTCAGCTCGCCCTTGGCGGCTTCGAAGTCTTTGTTAATTATACGGTATTTGAACTCCTCGGCGTGCGTCAATTCTTCCCGGGCGTTGGCCACCCGGCGCCGGATCACCGCCTCGCTGTCCTGCCCGCGGGCGCGCATGCGCCGCTCGAGCTCCTCCACCGAGGGCGGCAGGATGAAGATGCCGATGCAATCCGGGTGCAGCCGGCGCACCTGCTGCGCGCCCTGCCAGTCGATTTCGAGCAGCAGGTCGTGGCCGCGCTCGAGCGCCTCGCCGATCACCCGCTTCGCCGTGCCGTAGCGGTTGCCGTGCACCTCCGCGCTCTCGAGGAACTCGCCGCGGTCGCGCATCGCGAGGAACTCGCGCTCGTCGACGAAGTGATACTCGCGGCCGTTCTGCTCGCCGGGCCGCGGCGGCCGCGTGGTGTAGGAGGTCGACAGCCTGAGCGACGGGTCGTCCTTGAGGATCGCCTGGATCAGCGAGCTCTTGCCGGCGCCCGAGGGGGCGGTGATGACGAACAGCCGGCCTTTCGTCATTCGATGTTCTGCACCTGCTCGCGCACCTGCTCGATGAGCAGCTTCAGCTCGAGCGCGCAGTCGGTGATGGCCTGGCTGGCGGCCTTGGAGGCGAGCGTGTTGGCCTCGCGGTTGAGCTCCTGCGCGAGGAAGTCGAGGCGCTTGCCCGCCTGGCCGCCCTGCTTGAGCGTGCGCTCGATTTCCGCCGCATGGACGGCAAGCCGCTCCAGCTCCTCGTCGACGTCGCTCTTCGCCACGAACAGCGCGACCTCGGCGCGCATCCGCTCGTCGTCGGCCGAGCCGAGGGCTTCCTTCAGCCGCTCCGCGAGCTTCGCCCGATAGGACGCGGTCGCCTGGGGAACGAGAGGCTTCACTTTCTCGATCTGCGCGCGCATCGACGCCACGCGCTCGGCCACGCCGGCGGCGAGCTTGGCGCCTTCGCGCTCGCGCGCCTTGATCAGTTCGTCCAGCGCGCGGCGGCACAGGCCGGCGGCGGCCTTACGCAGCGCGTCCTCGTCGGCGAGCGGCTCGACGCTCACGCCCGGCCAGCGCAGCACGTCGCTGATGCGCAGCGGGGCGGCTTCCGGAAAGGCCTTCTTCGCCTCCTCGCTCAGCGCGCGCAGGCGCGCGAGAGCGGCCGGGTCCAGCTTCTGCGCGCGCAGGGCGTCGCCGGGCTCGGTGAGAAATAGTCGGCAGTCGACCTTGCCGCGCGACAGGCGCGCGGCGATCGCCTCGCGCAGCAGCGGCTCGAGTGTGCGTAATTCCTCAGCGACGCGGAACTGCAGGTCGAGAAAGCGGGCGTTGACCGTGCGCAGCTCGAGGGCGAGGGCGCCGCGGGGAGAGTCGGCCGACGCGGCGGCGTAGCCGGTCATGCTCTGGATCATGCGTGACGCGGTTTCCGCGTGGGTTCCGGGGGATGGGCCCGCGTATCATAGGGCAGATGCCATCGCAGGCCAACCAGCCGCTTCCCGAGGGAACGCAGCTCGAGAACTACCGCATCATGCGGGTGCTCGCGACCGGCGGCTTTTCCTTCGTCTACCTCGCGCACGACGACAACGACGCGCCGGTGGCGATCAAGGAGTACCTGCCGGCGACGCTGGCGGTGCGCGTGAACGGCGCCGCCCACCCGAGCGTGCCGGAGGCCGACCTGGCGAAGTTCCGCTACGGCATGAAGTGCTTCTTCGAGGAAGGCAAGGCGCTCGCCGGCCTGCAGCACCCCAACGTGGTGCGCGTGCTCAACTTCTTCCGCGCCAACGAGACCGTCTACCTGGTGATGCGCTACGAGCGCGGCCGCACGCTGCAGGAGCACATCCGCAGCCGGCGCGGCGCGCTCGAGGAGGAGTGGATCCGCAAGACCTTCACCAACCTGCTGAACGGGCTGCGCGAGGTGCACTCGAACAAGCTGCTGCACCTCGACATCAAGCCGGGCAACGTCTACATCCGCAACGATGGCACTCCCCTCTTAATTGACTTCGGCGCCGCGCGCCAGGCGCTGTCCGCCGAGGGCATGTCGCTGCCGCCGACCTACACGCCGGGCTTCGCCTCGCCCGAGCAGTACGCGCGCCGCGAGCTGCTCGGCCCGTGGAGCGACATCTACTCGGTCGGCGCGACGATGTACGCCTGCTTCGCCGCCGCCGCGCCGCAGCCGGCCGACGAGCGGCTGGAGAAGGACCTCGTGGTGCCGGCGCGCCGCGCCTGGTCGGGCAAGTACTCGGCCGCGCTGCTCGACACGGTCGACTGGTGCCTGCGCATGGACCACCTGGAGCGGCCGCAGAGCGTGTTCGCGCTGCAGAAGGCGCTCACCGGCGAGAAGGAGCCCGAGCACCGCGGCAAGGCGCCGCTGCTCGACCGCATGCGCGGCATGCTGAGGCGCGGATGAAGTTCGCCCTGGTGCAGGACAGCCGCCTCGGCGCGCGCAAGATCAACCAGGACCGCGTCGGCCACTGGCGCACGCCGCAGTCGCTGCTGCTGGTGGTGGCCGACGGCATGGGCGGGCACCTGCACGGCGAAGTGGCGGCGAACCTGGCGGCCGACCTGTTCGGCGCGGCGTTCCAGCGCGAGGCGAAGCCGCGGCTCGCCAATCCCGCCGAGTTCCTCGAGCAGCAGGTCGCCGCCGCGCACGCGCAGATCCTCGGCGAGGCGCACAAGCGCGGCCTCGCCGAGCCGCCGCGCACGGTGATCGTCGCCTGCGTGGTGCAGGACGGCCAGGCGCACTGGATGCATGTCGGCGACTGCCGGCTGTACCTGTTCCGCAAGGGCCGCGTCGCCGCGCGCACCCGCGATCACACCCGCGTGCAGCAGCTGGTCGACGAAGGCCGCATCCGCGAGGAGGCGGTCACCACCCATCCCGAGCGCAACCGCCTGCTGCAGTGCCTCGGCGGGGTGCAGGCGCCGCGGCCCGACGTGACCTCGCGGACCGCGCTGGAGAAGGACGACATCCTGCTGCTCTGCTCGGACGGGTTCTGGGGGCCGCTCACCCAGCGCCAGATGCTGAACGCGCTGCTCGCGCGCGAGCTGAAGGAAGCGATCCCCGAGCTGGTCGAGCTCGCCGAGGCGCGCGCCGGCGGCGAATGCGACAATGTCTCCGTGCTGGCGGTGAGCTGGGGCGAGGAGCTGAAGCTGGCCGCGCCGGCCGAAGGGCCCCACACGCTTCCCTACCATGAGCTGCCGACCGACGTGCAGGACCTGACCGCCACCGACCCCGACTTCCTGCGCACCTCCGACGAGGACATCGACAAGGCGATCGCCGAGATCAAGGCGGCGCTGCGCAAGAACGTGCCGCAGCGCAAATGAGCGCTGCGCCCACATCCCACAGGCCGAGCGGCAGGCGCCCGGACCAGCTGCGCGCGGTGCGCATCACGCGCGGCTACACGCGAAATCCCGAGGGCTCGGTGCTGGTCGAGTTCGGCGACACGCGCGTGCTGTGCACCGCGAGCGTCGAGGAGCGCGTGCCGCCGTTTCTCAAGGAGAGCGGCCGCGGCTGGGTCACGGCCGAGTACGGCATGCTGCCGCGCGCGACCAACACGCGCGGCGAGCGCGAGGCGGCGCGCGGCAAGCAGTCGGGGCGCACGCAGGAGATCCAGCGCCTGATCGGGCGCTCGCTGCGCGCGGTGATCGACACGGCGGCGCTCGGCCCGCGCAGCGTGCAGATCGACTGCGACGTGATCCAGGCCGACGGCGGCACGCGCACGGCAGCCATTACCGGAGCTTTCGTCGCGCTATACGATGCTGTCCTCTGGATGCTTCAAAGGAAGCTGATTGCGAAGAATCCCGTGAGGGATTTCGTGGCCGCGGTCTCCGTCGGAATCCACCAGGGAATCCCGGTGCTCGACCTGGACTACGCCGAGGACTCGGCCAGCGGCACCGACATGAACGTCGTCATGACCGACGCCGGCCGCTTCGTCGAGGTGCAGGGCACCGCCGAGGGCGAGGCGTTCTCGCGCCAGGAGCTCGACGCGCTGCTCGGGCTGGCGGGGCGCGGCATCGCGGAATTGATCTCGGCGCAGAAGAAAGCGCTTGGAGTCGACTGACCTAGCCGAGTACTACCGGCGCCGCGCCGGCGAGTACGAGGCGATCTACGCGAAGCCCGAGCGCCAGGCCGACCTGCTGCTGCTGAAGAAGAAGGTCGCCGAGCGGCTGAAGCGCGCGCGCGTGCTCGAGGTCGCCTGCGGCACCGGGTATTGGACCAAGGTGATTTCGGGCGCCGCCGAGTCCGTCACGGCGACGGATCTGGCCGAAGAGCCCATGAACATCGCGCGCGCCAAGCAATACGCGAGGGGAAATGTGACCTTCGTAGAGGCCGATGCCTATGCGCTGCCCGCAAGCCTCGGTCGCTTCAGCGCTGCGTTTGCCGGCTTCTGGTGGTCGCACGTGCCGCGCCAGCGCATCAAGGACTACCTCGCCTCCCTGCATGCTCGCCTCGAGCGCGGCGCGCCCGTGGTCATGCTCGACAACCTCTACGTCGAGGGCAACAGCAGTCCGCTGTCCGAGGTCGATGCGGAAGGAAACACCTACCAGCTCCGCACGCTTGGGGACGGAAGCACTTTTCGCGTGCTGAAGAACTACCCTTCCAAGGAGGAGCTAAGCGGACTCCTGCCCGGCAAGGTGCACTTCCGCGCCCTCGACTACTACTGGCTGGCCGAGTACCAAGTATGAAGCGGATCGTGCTCGCTTCGGGCAACCCGGGGAAGATCGGCGAGATCCGCGCGCTGCTCGCGCCGCTCGCCATCGACGTGGTGCCGCAGTCCGAGCTCGGCATCGACGAAGCCGACGAGCCGTACGACACCTTCCTCGACAACGCGCTCGCCAAGGCCCGCCACGCCAGCCGCGCCGCCGGACTGCCGGCGCTGGCGGACGACTCCGGCCTTTGTGTGGATGCGCTCGGCGGCGCGCCCGGCGTGCACTCCGCGCATTACGCCGGCCACGAAGGCACCCGGGAGGTGCGCGACGCCCGCAACAACATGAAGCTGCTGGCCGCCCTGAAGGACGACCGCAAGGCGCACTACGTTTGCGTGATCGTTCTCGTGGAGGAAGGCCGCACGCCTCTGGTGGCGGAAGGCCGCTGGGACGGCGAGATCGCGCGCGCGCCGCGCGGGTCCAACGGCTTCGGCTACGACCCGCTCTTTCTCCTGCCCAACGGGAAGACGGCGGCCGAGCTGGATGCGGCGGAGAAAAACCGCATCAGCCACCGGGGGATTGCGCTCGCCAAGCTCCTAGAATTGCTGCGTGACTCAAGTCGCGCTTGAACGTCCCGGAACCGTGAAGCTCGCGGCGCTGCCGCCGCTCGCGCTCTACGTCCACATTCCTTGGTGCGTGCGGAAGTGCCCTTACTGCGATTTCAACTCGCACGAACGAAACGGTGCCCTCCCGGAGAAGGCTTACGTGGATGCCTTGCTGCGGGACCTGGAGCAAATGCTTCCCCAGGTGTGGGGCAGGAGGCTGACCAGCGTGTTCATCGGCGGCGGCACGCCGAGCCTGTTCGCGCCGGAGTCGATCGACACGCTGCTCGCCGGCGTGCGCGCGCGGCTGACGCTCGAGCCCGGCGCCGAGGTCACGCTGGAGGCGAATCCGGGCACGGTGGAAGCGGCGCGCTTTCGCGGCTTCCGCGACGCCGGCGTCAACCGCATCTCGGTCGGCGTGCAGAGCTTCGACGACGCCATGCTGAGGGCGCTCGGCCGCATCCACGGCGCGAACGAAGCGAGGCGGGCGGTCGAGGCCGCGCTCGCCGCGTTCGATACCGTCAACCTCGACCTGATGTATGGCCTGCCGGGGCAAACCCTGGCGATGGCGCGCGCCGACATCGAGGCCGGCCTGGCGACCGGCGTGCCGCACCTGTCGGCCTACCAGCTCACCATCGAGCCGAACACCGTGTTCTTCAGCAAGCCGCCGAAGCTGCCGGAGCACGATCTGTGCGCCGACATGCAGGTCATGGTTGAAGAGCTGCTGGATGAGAAAAAATTTGAGCACTATGAGACCTCGGCATTCGCCAAGCCCGGCCACCGCTGCAAGCACAACCTGAATTACTGGGAGTTTGGCGATTACCTCGGCATCGGCGCCGGCGCGCACGGCAAGGTCAGCTTCCCCGACCGCATCACGCGGCATTCGCGCATGAAGCAGCCGCGCGAATACCTCGCGGCAACGAATACCCTCGCTGAAGAACAAACCATAGCTGCAACGGAGGTGCCGTTCGAGTTCATGCTCAATGCCCTGCGGTTGCCCTACGGCTTCTCGGCGGACCTGTTCCAGGAGAGGACCGGATTGCCCTTGTCGGCGATCGCGAGGCCACTGCAGGTGGCCGAAGAAAAGGGATTGATCGAACGCGACCTGAAGCGCATCCGGCCCACCCT
>DASUZH010000557.1:0-6611 GCA_036376975.1 Burkholderiales bacterium
GACGGTGCACGCCGCGATCGCAGCGGCGCACGCGCAACGCCGCGCCTGGGCGTCGACCGACGTCGCAGCGCGGGCGGCGACGCTCGACAGGCTGGCGCAATGCCTCGAGGACGACCTGCCGCAGCTCGTCGCGCTGTGCGCGCGCGAAGCCGGCAAGACGCTCGCAGACGGAGTGGCGGACGTGCGTGAAGCGGTCGACTTCTGCCGCTACTACGCGGCGCAGGCGCGGAGCGCCTTCTCGCCGCAGGAGCTGGCGAGCCCGACCGGCGAGCGCAACGTCCTCACGCTGCAGGGCCGCGGCGTGTTCGCCTGCATCAGCCCGTGGAACTTCCCGGTGGCGATCTTCGTCGGGCAGGTCGCCGCGGCGCTGGTCGCCGGCAACACGGTCGTCGCCAAGCCCGCCGAGCAAACGCCGCTCACTGCATACCGTGTGGCTCGGCTGATTCGCGAAGCGGGCGTTCCGGCCGAGGTGTTCCACCTCTTGCCGGGCGACGGCGCGATCGGCCGCGCGATCGTCGAGGACCCGCGCATTGCCGGCGTCGCCTTTACCGGCTCGAGCGAAACCGCGCGCGCCATCCATCGCTCGCTGGCGGCGAAGGAAGGAGCGCTGGTTCCGCTCATCGCCGAGACCGGTGGCCTGAACGCGATGCTGGTCGACTCGACCGCGCTGCCCGAGCAGGTGGTCGACGCGGTGGTGGCGAGCGCTTTCCGCTCCGCAGGGCAGCGCTGCAGCTCGCTGCGCATGCTCTACCTGCAGGAGGAGATCGCGCCGCAAGTGCTCGATCTGCTGCGCGGCGCGATGGCCGCACTGCGCGTCGGCGATCCCGCCGACCCCGCCACCGACGTCGGCCCGCTGATCGACGAGGAAGCGCGCCGGGCTCTGTCGGCCTACGTGGCATCGCTGCGCCGGACGGCGCGGCTCATCGCCGAGAGCGGGCCGGCGCCCGCCGCCGGTTGCTATCTTGCGCCGGTAGCCTTCGAGGTCGGATCGATCCGCGACCTGCCGGGCGAGCGCTTCGGCCCGATCCTCCACGTCGCGCGCTTCGCCGCGCCGGACCTCGACCGCGTAGTCGACGACATCAACGCCACCGGGTTCGGGCTGACGATGGGCGTGCACACCCGTATCGACTCGCGCGCCGAGCATGTCCGCCGCCGCGCCGCGGTCGGCAACCTCTATGTCAACCGCAACATGATCGGTGCGACGGTCGGCGTGCAGCCCTTCGGCGGCGAGGGTCTTTCGGGCACCGGGCCGAAGGCGGGCGGGCCGCACTACCTGCCGCGGTTCGCCGTCGAACGGGTGTTTACGGTCAACACTGCGGCTGCCGGGGGCGACCTCCAGCTACTCGCCCGGCGCGGGTCTCCTGTGTCATCATAAGCGCCTCATGGCAAAGGAGAAACGCTCCGAAACCGAGGCAGCGCTGCCGGAAGAGGGCGTGATGTTCCGGGAGCTGTTCGAGAACTCCGCGACCGGCGTCGCGCTGTTCTCCATCGGCGGCCGTTTCCTGCGCGTCAACCCGTCGATGTGCCGCATGCTCGGCTACAGCGAGGGCGAGCTGCAGCAGAGAACCCACCTCGACGTGATCCACCTCGACGACCTCGAGGCGGCGGCGATGAACCGCGCCCAGGTCATCTCGGGAAAGGCGAAATCGCGCCTCTCCGAGCGGCGCTACGTGCACAAGGACGGCTCGACGGTCTGGGCGCAGGTCGCCGGCGCGGTGGTGCGCGACGCTTCCGGCTCGCCGCTGTGCACGGTGGTGTTCGCCAACGACATCAGCAACCTGAAGCGCACGGTGCGCTCGGCCGAGCAGCGCTTCCGCCGCATGGTCGAGATGAGCTCGGACTGGTACTGGGTGCAGGACGAGCAGTTCCGCTTCGTCGAGGTGCCGGGCCTCGACCACCAGGGCGACGACACCGACATAGTGCTCGGCAAGGCGCGCTGGGAGATCCCCGGCCTCGCGCCGCTGCCCGAGAAGGTGTGGGAGCAGCATCGCGCCAAGCTGTCGCGCCACGAGTCGTTCTCCGACTTCATGTTCCTGCGCCACAACAAGGCGGGCGAGCTGCGGTACCTCTCGGTGAGCGGCGAGCCGCTGTTCGACGAGCAGGGGCGTTTCCGCGGCTACCACGGCATCGGCAAGGACATCACCGACCGCGCACGCGACCAGAAGGCGCTGGAGGACAGCGAAGAGCGCTACCGCATGCTGTTCGACGTGCAGCCGCAGCCGATGTGGGTAGTCGACGCCAAGTCGCTCGCCTTCCTGGCCGTGAACGGCGCCGCCATGCGGCTCTACGGCTACTCGAAGGAGGAGTTTCTCTCCATGACCGCGGACCAGATCCGGCCGCAGGAGGACGTGGAGGACCTGCGCAAGGCGTTCGAGGACCGCAGCCGCAACTACCGCCAGAGGGTATGGCGGCACCGCAAGAAGAACGGCGAGCTGATCCAGGTGAAGGTGATCTCCTTCAACCTCGATTTCGACGGCCACGCGGCGCGGCTGGGCGTGATCCACGACATGACCGAGCAGCTGAATGCGGAGGAGCGCGCGCGCCAGACCGAGGAGCGCTACCTCGCATTGCTGCGCGAGCGGCAGGGCAGCTAGCGCGCGCAACCCGCGGATTACATATAGAATCCGCCCCCCGATGCTCCGTCAACGCACCCTCAAATCGCTGGTGAAGGCCGCAGGCGTCGGCCTGCACACCGGACAGAAGGTCCGCATGACCCTGCGGCCGGCGCCCGTCGACACCGGGGTCGTGTTCCGCCGCGTCGACCTCGCTTCGCCGGTCGATATTCCGGCGCGCGCCGAGCTGGTGGGCGAAGCGCGCCTCGCTTCCACCCTGGTCAAGGGCGGCGCCAAGGTCTACACGGTCGAGCACCTGATGTCGGCGCTGAGCGGGCTGGGCGTCGACAACGCCTACGTCGACCTCGACGCGCCGGAAGTGCCGATCATGGACGGCAGCGCCTCGCCGTTCGTGCTGCTCCTGCAGCAGGCCGGCATCGAGGAGCAGGCGGCGCCCAAGCGCTTCATGCGCGTGAAGCGCCGGGTCGAGGTGAAGGACGGCGACAAGTGGGCGCGCCTCGACCCCTACGAGGGCTACAAGCTCTCGTTCTCGATCGACTTCAAGCACCCGGTGATCGAGCGCACCACCCAGTCGGTGTCGGTCGACTTCGCCGAGACTTCCTACCTGAAGGAGATCGCGCGGGCGCGCACCTTCGGCTTCATGCACGAGGTCGAGGCGCTGCGGGAGAGCGGCCTCGCCCTCGGCGGCGGGCTGGACAACGCCGTGGTGCTGGACGAGTTCCGCGTGCTGAACTCCGACGGCCTGCGCTTCGCCGACGAGTTCATCCGCCACAAGCTGCTCGATGCGGTCGGCGACCTGTACCTGCTCGGCCGGCCGCTGCTCGGCGCCTTCAGCGCGCACAAGTCGGGCCACGCCATCAACAACCAGCTGCTGCGCGCCGCGATGGCGCAAGAGGGCGCGCTCGAGACCGTCTGTTTCGAGAAGGCCGACGAAGCGCCCGCCGGCGTCGCGCGCCTCGCGGCCCAGTTCGGCTAGTTGATCGCGGTCGTCCGCCTCCTGGCGATCGCCGTCGCGATCGCGCTGGGGGCCAGCTTGCTCGCCTGGCTCGTCACCGGCGACCGCCGCTGGCTGCGGATCGCCTGGACGATCTTCAGGTACGGCGCTTTCGGCCTGCTGGTGGTTTTGCTGCTGTTTGCGGGCGAGGCGCTGCTGCACGCTTAGGGTCGTGCCGGCGCAGCAGCCCCCCCAGCGCATCGCGTGCCGGCGAGTCCGCCATCCCCTCGTGCAGGGCGTGTAAAGAATTCAACGTATGTGTGGAGAAATACGCAGATTTTTGCGTCGCAGCAGGGGCGGTTTTGGGCGTATTTGGTTGCACCCTCAGGGAAACTGAATTAACCTGCCATCGCTGTTCGACCAAGAAGCGGCTCAGGGAAGGGGCAAGCAGTTTCAGCTTGGCAGCCACGGAGGAATTGGCGGCCAGGAGCACCAGTTCTCCCTCCCTGAAGTTGGCCACCCGGACCAGCCGGCCCAAGTCAGCCGGCAAGAAGCCGTCAACCAGTCCGGCGAGCGCGGCGATATCGCGCGCTTTGGACACAAGGGGTTGCAGTTCGCCTTCGGTCGAGAGAATCCGGCCGAGTTTAGGTAGTCGCACGATGTACCAGGGAGGCTGTTGGTGCAGATTATCCTGATCTCAGACCGCCTGGCCAAGGCGAGGTCAGTGACCATTACGAAGCGCCACCTCCTGGCGCTGTCGCTGTTTGCGCTCACCCTCGTCTGCGCGGGCAGCATCGGCCTGTACTGGATGACGCTGCGCTACGCCCAGGAAGTCCCGCTCCCCGGCCTGCAGCGCCTGCTGCTTTCCGCGCAGGAGGCCGAAGCCGAGCGCTCGCGCTCCTTCGTGCAGCAGAACCTGAATGCCATGGCGGTGAAGCTGGGCGAGATGCAGGCGCAGCTCACCCGCCTCGACGCGCTCGGCGAGCGCCTGTCCTCCATCGCCGGCGTGCGCGACATCCGCTTCACCGAGGCGCCCGGCCTCGGCGGCGCGTCGCCGACGCTGCTGCCGCCGCAGAACCTGTCGCTCGCCGAGTTCAGCGACAAGCTGGCCGCGCTGCAGCGCCAGCTGGAAAGCCGCAACGACATGCTGGGCGTGCTCGACGCGCAGCTGTTCGAGCAGGCGGTGAAGAAGCGCCTGCTGCCGACCATGATGCCGGTGGCCGCTTCCTACAACGCCTCGAGCTTCGGCCGCCGCGTCGACCCCTTCACCGGGCAGTGGGCGATGCACGAAGGCATCGACTTCCTGGCCGACGCCGGCTCGCCGGTGCACGCCGCCGCCGCCGGCATCGTCATCTTCTCCGGCTTCCATCCGCAGTACGGCTATGCCGTCGACATCGACCATGGCAACGACCTGGTGACCCGCTACGCGCACGCCTCGAAGCTGTTCGTGCGCGAGGGCGACGTCCTGCAGCGCGGCCGCAAGATCGCCGAGGTCGGCTCGACCGGGCGCTCGACCGGCCCGCACCTGCACTTCGAGGTGCGCTACCGCGGCAGCGCGCAGAACCCCGCCAAGTTCCTCGAGGCGACGCAAGCGGTTGCCCGTACCCGGTAGCACCGGGTATTTCGGCTAAAATCTGCGGTTTTCGAGGGGGCCCTGCCCGGCCCCTGTCATGCTCAATTTCCTCCTTGGAATGCTCAGAGCTCTAGCCAGCCTCCCGACGCGCATTTTCGGCAGCCGCAACCAGCGGCTGATCAAGCAGTACTCCCATGTGGTGGCGCAGATCAACGCCCTCGAGCCCGCGATGGGCAAGCTTTCCGACGCGGCGCTGAAGGCGAAGACCGGCGAGCTGAAGAAGAAGTTCGCCGACGGCGCCACGCTCGAGCAGCTGATGCCGGAGGCGTTCGCGGTGGTGCGCGAAGCCTCCAGGCGGACCCTGCGCATGCGCCATTTCGACGTGCAGCTGATCGGCGGCATGGTGCTGCACGACGGCAAGATCGCCGAGATGAAGACCGGCGAGGGCAAGACCCTGGTGGCGACGCTGCCGGCCTACCTGAACGCGCTCACCGGGCAGGGCGTGCACATCGTCACCGTCAACGACTACCTCGCCAGCCGCGACGCGGCCTGGATGGGCAAGATCTACGACTTCCTCGGCCTCAGCGTCGGCGTCAACCTGCCGTACCACGAGCTCGAGCTCGAGGAGCGCAACGCCAAGAAGCGCTCGGCCTACGCCGCCGACATCACCTACGGCACCAACAACGAGTTCGGCTTCGACTACCTGCGCGACAACATGGCGATGCACGTCGAGGAGCGCTACCAGCGCGGCCTGCGCTACGCCATCGTCGACGAGGTGGACTCGATCCTGATCGACGAGGCGCGCACGCCGCTCATCATCTCCGGGCAGGCCGAGGACCGCACCGAGATCTATCACCGCATGGACCAGGTGCCGCCGCTGCTCGAGCGGCAGAAGGAAGAGAAGAAGCAGGACCAGCCCGATCCGCCGGGCGATTTCTTCGTCGACGAGAAGAACCACCAGATCGTGCTGTCCGAGGCCGGCCACCAGAAGGCCGAGGAGATCCTCGCCCGCATCGGCATGCTGCCGCAGGGCGCGAGCCTGTACGAGCCGGCCTATATCAACCTGTTCCACCACCTGAATGCCGCGCTACGCGCGCACCACCTGTTCCACCGCGACCAGCACTACGTGGTGCAGGACGGCGAGGTGATCATCGTCGACGAGTTCACCGGGCGACTGATGCCGGGCCGCCGCTGGTCGGAAGGGCTGCACCAGGCGGTGGAAGCGAAGGAAGGCGTCGAGATCCAGAAGGAAAACCAGACGCTCGCGACGATCACGTTTCAGAACTACTTCCGGATGTACAGGAAGCTCGCGGGCATGACCGGAACGGCCGACACCGAAGCCTACGAGTTCCAGCAGATCTACGGCCTCGAGACGGTGATCATTCCGACGCACAAGAAGATGATCCGCGAAGACCGCATGGACCAGGTCTTCCGCACCACGCGCGAAAAGTACCAGGCGATCATCAACGACATCCGCGACTGCTACGAGCGCGGCCAGCCGACGCTCGTCGGCACGACCTCGATCGAGAAT
>DASUZH010000558.1:0-3361 GCA_036376975.1 Burkholderiales bacterium
CCTCAAGCAGTGGGAGCCCGAGCAGTCCGACGTGCCGGGCGGCGACATGCGCTTCGCCAACGAGGCGCAGCTCGAAGGCATCGCCGACGTGCAGGCGCGCACCGCGCGCACCGACTGGGTGAAGAACTTCGCCTATCCCGCGCCGCGCACCTTCACCTATAGCGAGATCGTCACCCCCACCGCCGGCTACGTGATCGGCGTCGACAGCAACGGCCGCAACGCCGAGAGCCAGAAGGCCAGCCCGCCGGCGCACTCGATGTCCGGCTACCGCCTCGCCACCTCGCAGCGCGAGGGCGGGCGCGGCAACGTCTCCAGCCTGATGATGGCGATGTTCTTCAACCCGGACCAGATCAAGCCGGCCGCCGACATCGTGGTGCAGGGCCGCACCTACCCCGCGGTCGCCTACGGCCCGTACATCGTCGCGTTCGACCCGCAGAGCGGCCTGCCGGCGCGCGTGCGCACGCTCGACTACGACAACATCTGGGGCGACGTCACCTACGACCAGGTCCTGTCCGACTGGAAGGAGATCAACAAGGTCAAGGTGGCGATGAACCGCAAGACCGAGCTGAACGGCCGCGTGGTCGCCGACTTCAACTTCACCGAGATCCGCTTCAACCAGGCGATCGACGCCAAGCGGCTGCAGATCCCGAACGAGGTGCGCGCCAACGCGGCGAAGCCCGCCACCGGCAACGTGCCCTACCAGTGGGTGCTGCGCCGCCAGTTCATCGGCACCTACATGGACTCGGACAACGTCAGCTACGACACCAAGGCGTCGCAGGGGCTGCGGCTGCAGCAGGTTTCGCCGGGCGTGTTCCAGACGCAGGGCGGCACGCACAACAGCCTGGTAGTCGAGATGAGCGACTTCCTGGTGGTGTTCGACGCGCCGGTCACCGACGCGCAGTCGGCGTGGCTGGTCGGCGCGGCCAAGGCCCAGTTCCCCAACAAGCCGATCCGCTGGGTCGTGCTGACGCACCACCACATGGACCACGCCGGCGGCGTGCGCGGCATGCTGGTCGACGGCGGCACGCTGGTGGTCGGCGCGCCGGGCCGCGCGCACTACCAGAAGGTGCTCGCCGCGCCGATGACGCGCAACCCGGACCTCTCGGCGCGCAGCTTCAACGCGATCCAGATCATGGAAGTAACGATGAGCCACGTCATCACCGACAGCCGCGGCCGCCAGGTGATGATGTACATGATGGATAACCCGCACGCCAAGGGCATGCTGATGGGCTGGGTGCCGGACGCGAAGCTCGGCTTCGTCACCGACATCTGGTCGCCGGGCCCGCCGCTGCCGGCCAAGCCGAACCCGGGCCTGGTCGCCGTGGTGAACACGGTGAAGGCTGCGGGCATACAGCCCGAGCGCTTCGCCGGCGGCCACGGCAGCACGTCCGACTACGCCTCGCTCGCGTGGCTCGCGGGGCAGTAAAAAATCTGGGCCCCCGATAGAAGCACCCGGGGGCGACCAGTTCAGGAGCGATGGTTGTCGTCCCCGCGAAAGCGGGGACCCATTTACGCGGCGGCGCGGGCGGGCTTCTTCTCGAAGCTCATCTTCCCGCCGCGGTAATCCACGTAGATGCGGTCCTTTGGCGCGAAGCGGCCCTCGAGGATCGCCTTTGCCAGCGGGTTCTCGATCTCCGACTGGATCGCGCGCTTCAGCGGGCGCGCGCCGTACACCGGGTCGAAGCCGACCTTGGCGAGCTCGCCGAGCGCGGCGTCCGACACCTCGAGCTCGTAGTCCATCCTGGCGAGGCGCGCCTTCAGCGTGGCGAGCTGGATGCGCGCGATCGACTTGATGTGCTCCTCGCCCAGGGCGTGGAACACCACGATCTCGTCGATGCGGTTGACGAATTCGGGGCGGAACTGGGTCTTCACCTCGGCCATCACCGCCACCTTGACCACGCCGTAGTCGCTGCCCGCCATCTGCTGGATCAGCTGCGAGCCGAGGTTCGAGGTCATCACCAGCACCGTGTTCTTGAAGTCGACCGTGCGGCCCTGGCCGTCGGTCAGGCGCCCTTCGTCGAGCACCTGCAGCAGGGCGTTGAACACGTCCGGGTGCGCCTTCTCCACCTCGTCGAACAGGATCACCGCGTACGGCTTGCGGCGCACCTGCTCGGTGAGCTGGCCGCCCTCGTCGTAGCCGACGTAGCCCGGCGGCGCGCCGATCAGCCGCGACACCGAGTGCTTCTCCATGTACTCGGACATGTCGATGCGGATCAGGTGCTCGGCGGAGTCGAACAGGAACTCGGCCAGCGCCTTCGACAGCTCGGTCTTGCCGACGCCGGTCGGGCCGAGGAACAGGAAGCTGCCGTAGGGCCGGTTCGGATCCGACAGGCCCGAGCGCGAGCGGCGGATCGCGTCCGACACCAGCCGCACCGCCTCGTCCTGGCCGACCACGCGCTGGTGCAGGCGCTCTTCCATCCTGATCAGCTTCTCGCGCTCGCCCTGCATCATCTTCGACACCGGGATGCCGGTGGCGCGCGACACCACTTCCGCGATCTCTTCCGCGCCGACCTGGGTGCGCAGCAGCTTCGGCTTCGTCCCGGGCGAGGTTTCCGCCGTCTGGGTTTCCGCCTTCCTGAGCTGGTTCTCCAGCTGCGGCAGCTTGCCGTACTGCAGCTCGGCGAGCTTGTCGTACTGGCCCTTCCTCTGCAGCTCGGCCATCTCGAGGCGCAGCTTCTCGATCCCTTCCTTGATGTGCGCGGTGCCCTGCACGGCGGCCTTCTCGGCCTTCCACTCCTCCTCGAGGTCGGAGTAGTCCTTCTCCAGCCTGGAGATTTCCTGCTCGATCAGATTCAGTCTTTTCTGAGACGCCTCGTCCTTCTCCTTGCGCACCGCCTCGCGCTCGATCCTGAGCTGGATCAGGCGGCGCTCCAGGCGGTCGAGCGCCTCGGGCTTGGAGTCGATCTCCATCTTGATGCGCGCCGCCGCCTCGTCGATCAGGTCGATCGCCTTGTCGGGCAGGAAGCGGTCGGTGACGTAGCGGTGCGACAGCTCGGCCGCGGCGACGATCGCCGGGTCGGTGATCTCGACGCCGTGGTGCAGCTCGTAGCGCTCCTGCAGGCCGCGCAGGATGGCGACGGTCGCCTCCACGCTCGGCTCCTCCACCAGCACCTTCTGGAAGCGGCGCTCGAGCGCGGCGTCCTTCTCGATGTTCTTGCGGTACTCGTCGAGCGTGGTGGCGCCGATGCAGTGCAGCTCGCCGCGCGCGAGCGCCGGCTTCAGCATGTTGCCGGCGTCGATCGCGCCCTCGGCCTTGCCGGCGCCGACCAGCGTGTGGATCTCGTCGATGAAGATGAGAGTGGCGCCCGCGTCCCTGGCCAGCTCCTTCAGCACCGCCTTCAGCCGCTCTTCGAACTCGCCG
>DASUZH010000559.1:0-8994 GCA_036376975.1 Burkholderiales bacterium
GAACGCGGCCAGCTCGCCCGCCGAGAGCCGCCCGGCGAGCACGTCGTGGCCGCCGATCCACAGGATCACGCCGACCGCGCAGAACGCGATCAGCATCACCGAGGCGATGAGGAACGCCTTCTGGCCGATGCGCGAGACGCCCGCCTGGTAGGCGGCTTCCGCGTGCTTGGCAAACGCGGCGCGGTCGGCGTCCTCGTGCGCGTAGGCCTGCACCGTGCGAATCTCGTGCACCGCCTCGTCGATGTAGGCCGAGACGTCGGCGACGCGATCCTGGTTGGCGCGCGACAGGCGGCGCACGCGCCGGCCGAGGAGCAGGATCGGGATCAGGGTGGCGGGCACGCCGAGCAGCACGAACAGCGCCAGCTTCCAACTCGTGACGAACAGCATCACCGCGGCGCCCGCCATCATCAGGGCGTTGCGCACGAACATCGACAGCCCGAAGCCGATCACCTGCTGCAGCAGGGTGGTGTCGTTGGTGAGGCGCGAGACCACCTCGCCGGTGCGCGTGCGCTCGAAGAACGCCGGCTCGAGGCCGAGGATGTGGTCGAACACGGCGCGCCGCAGGTCGGTGACGACGCGCTCGCCGGTGGTCATCATCAGGTAGAAGCGGCACCAGGTGGCGGCGGCGAGCACCGCCGCCAGCGCGATCATCGCGAGCACCGCCTGGTCGAGAAGCTGCGGCTGGCCGCTGCCGAAGCCCTGGTCGACCACCACCTTCACGCCCTGACCGAGCGCCAGCACGCACCCGGCTGCGACCAGCAGCGCCGCAACTGCGGCGGCAATGCGCAGCTTATACGGCGCGAGGAAGCGCGCTACGCGCCGCAGCGAGCGGTCGCGCGCCTTCAGGCCTTCTCGACCTGGACCAGGCAATCGTAGAACGTCGCCGCGCCGCCGAGGTCGGCGGTGCGCTGCGACGTCAGGTCGTTCGCGTTCTTGCCCTCGGCGTTGAACTTCTTCCACCACACCGACAGCGCCACCGCCACGCCGCGGCGCGGCTTGCCGTTGACGCGCGCCACCGCGCGGAACGAGCCGCGGTCGTTGAACACGCGCACCGGATCGCCGTCGCGCAGGCCGCGCGCCGCTGCGTCGTCGGAGTGCAGCTCGATCTCCGGCTCCTTGTCGTCCTCGCGGAAGCGCGGCAGGTTGGCGAAGCTCGAGTTGAGGAAGTTGCGCCGCGGCGGCGAGAGGAAGCTGAGCGGGTACTTCGCCGCGAGCCGCGGGTTGCTCGAGGCCGACTCGGCCGGCGGGTTGTAGAACGGCAGCGGATCGATGCCCTGCTTCGCCAGCGCCTCGCTATGGAACTCGCACTTGCCCGAGGGCGTCGGGAAGCCGCCCGCGGCGAACGGCGCGAAGCGCTCGGGCACGCCGAGGCGTTGCCAGCCGCGCGCCTTCAGGCTCTCCCAGCTGATCGCGGCAAGGTTGCGGTGCCCGGAGCCGAGCGCCTGGCGGGCGACGTCGTCGTCGCTGTCGCGGAAGCAGGCGTCCTCGAACCCCATCCGCGCGGCGAGACGGCGGAACACCTCGATGTTCGGCAGCGACTCGCCCACCGGCTGGATCGCCTGGTTGTTGGCGAGCACGTAGAGGTGGCCGTAGGACTTGTGCACGTCGTCGTGCTCGAGCTGCGTGGTGGCGGGCAGCACGATGTCGGCGTAGTCCGCGGTGTCGGTCATGAACGAGTCCATCACCACGGTGAACAGGTCCTCGCGCGAGAATCCGGCGATCACCTTGCTCGAGTCCGGGCAGACCGCGACCGGATTGTTGTTGTAGACGACCAGCGCGCGCACCGGCGGCTTGCCCGAGGTGAGCGCGTCGCCGAGCGCGGACTGGTTGATGCTGCGCGCCTTCGTCTTCAGCAGGTCCGGGCGCTCGAGCGCGGCGTGATCGAAGCCGTAGAAGTCGGCGGTGCTGAGCACGATGCCGCCCGCCGGGTCGCGCCAGGCGCCCACCAGCGCCGGCAGGCAGGCGATGGTGCGCGCGGCGATGCCGCCGCCGGCGTGGCGCTGCATGCCGTAGTTCAGGCGGATGCCGGCCGGGCGGGTGCGGCCGTAGTCGCGCGCCAGCCCGACCACTTCCTCGACGCTGATGCCGCAGATCTGCGCCGCGCGCGCCGGCGAATATTCCTCGAGCACGCGCTTCTTCAGCGCGTCGAAGCCGATCGTGTAGCGCTCGACGTAGTCGCGGTCGATCAAGTCCTCGGCGATCAGCACGTGCATCATGCCGAGCGCGAGCGCGGCGTCGGTGCCCGGCAGCAGCGCGACGTGCTGGCTGCATTTTTCCGCGGTGAGGCTGCGGTAGGGGTCGATCGCCACCAGCTTGGCGCCGCGCCGCTTGGCTTCCTGCGCGCGCGACCAGAAGTGCAGGTTGGAGGTGATCGGGTTGGAGCCCCAGATCAGGATCAGCTTCGACTCGTCGAAGCGCTCCGGGTCCATGCCGACGTTGCCGCCGATGGTCGCCTTCATGCCGGCCTTGCCGGCGGAGGAGCACAGCGTGCGCTCGAGCTGCGAGGCGCCCAGGCGATGGAAGAAGCGCCGGTCCATCGAGCTGTACTGCAGCATGCCCATGGTGCCGGCGTAGCTGCACGGCAGGATGGTCTGCGGATCCTCGGCGGCGAGCGCCTTCAGGCGCGCCGCGATCTCGTCGAGCGCCTCGTCCCAGCTGATGCGGCGGAACTTCCCCTCGCCTTTCCGGCCGACCCGCTTCTGCGGATAGAGGACGCGATCCGGCGAGTAAGTGCGCTCGAGGTAGTGGGCGACCTTCGTGCAGAGCGTGCCGTTGGTGAAGGGCATGGTCGGGTCGCCCTGGATTTTCACGGCGACGCCGTCCTCCACCGTCACCAGCATGCCGCAGGTGTCGGGACAGTCGTGCGGACAGGCAGCGTGGACTACCTGGGTGGTCATGATTGGATTCTACGCTCCAGCGCCTCGTCGACCAGCTCGATCCAGTGGCGCACCGGCACGTCGCTTGCGGCCTGCAGGTGGGCCAGGCAGCCGATGTTGGCGGTGGCGATGCACGGCGCTCCACCCTCCTTCAGGGCGGCGAGTTTGCGCGCGCGCAGCTCGCCCGAGATCTGCGGCTGCAGGATCGAATAGGTTCCGGCGGAGCCACAGCACAGATGGGCATCGCGAACCGGCGTGTTCTGATATCCCGCGCGCACCAGCAGGGCTTCCACCCGGCCGCGGATCTGCTGGCCATGCTGCAGCGTGCAGGGCGACTGGAAGGCCACCTTCCCATGGGGGCGGATCTGCGGAAAATCGGCCGGCACCACCTCGCACAGGTCGCGCGCCAGCGCCGAGATGCGCGCCGCCTTGTCGCGATAGGCCGGGTCGTGCGCCAGCAGGTGGCCGTAGTCCTTCACCGTCGCGCCGCAGCCGCTCGCCGTCACCACGATCGCCTCGATGCCCTGCGCCTCGACCAGCGGCCACCAGGCGTCGATCAGCGCCCGCATGTCGTCGCGGCCGCCCTCGTGGCGGTTGAGGTGGAAGCGGATGCCGCCGCAGCAGCCCGCGCCGGGCGCTTCGACCAGCGAGATGCCGAGCTTGTCCAGCACGCGGGCCGCCGCGGCGTTGATCGACGGCGCCAGCGCCGGCTGCACGCAGCCGCCGAGCACCAGCATCTTGCGCGCATGGCGCGGCGCCGGCCACGCCGTGCTGCCTTGCGCCTTCTGCGGAACCGTCAGCTTCAAGCCGGCGGGCAGAAACGGCCTGACTACCTGACCCATTCCTAAAGCAACGGAGAAAAGCGAAGGGCGCGTAAGTCCGAACGAAAGGACGGCGCGCTTCAGCCAATCCCAGGGGCCGCGCCAGGTGCGCTTCTCGACCACCTCGCGGCCGATGTCGACCAGGCGGCCGTAGCGCACGCCCGAGGGGCAGGTGGTCTCGCAGGCGCGGCAGGTGAGGCAGCGGTCGAGGTGCAGCCGCGTCCTGCCGCTCACCGGCGCGCCTTCGAGCGCGCGCTTGATCAGGTAGATGCGGCCGCGCGGGCTGTCGAGGTCGTCGCCCAGCACCTGGTAGGTCGGGCAGGTCGCGGTGCAGAAGCCGCAGTGCACGCACTTGCGCAGGATCGCGTCGGCTTCCCTGCCTTCGGCGGTGTCGCGGATGAAGTCGGCGAGCTCGGTCTGCATGGAAAGCTATACTTTTCGCATGAAGCAGCTGATCTGGCTGGTTGCGCTGGGGGCGTTGGTCGCCATCGGGTACGGCCTGATGGTCGCGACGCGCCGGTACAACGAGCGCAAGCGGGCGTCGGAGGCGCGTTTCGCCGAATTCATGGCCCAGACCATGAAGCCCAAGACCGATGCCGCAGCGCCGGCGGTGGTCGCGCCCGCGACGGCCGCGCCCGCGCCCGACCTTGCCACGCAAAAGCTGCTGTTCGAGGCGGCGGCGAAGGCCGGCGAGGCCGGCGAGCCCGCGCTTGCCATCCAGCTGTACGCGCGCCTCATCGCCCGCTACCCCAACGGCGCGTTCGTCGCCCAGGCGCGCGCCGCGGTGGAGACGCAGAAGAGCCGCATCGCGAGGCCTCAGAGCTCGGCATAGAGGCGCCCGGGGTTGAGGATTCCGGCGGGATCGAAAGCGGCCTTCAGGCTGCGGTGCAGCCGCATGGCGACCGGATCGAGCGGCGAGAACGCCTCGCCGGCGCGCCGCTCGGCGCGGAACAGCGTGGCGTGGCCGCGCGCGCGGCGCGCCGCCTCGCGCACCACCTCGGCCGCGGCGTCCGACTTCAGCCAGCGCAGGCCGCCGCTCCACTCGATCAGCTGCCGCCCGGGCACGCGCAGGGCCGGCGCCGCCGGCGGCACGGCGATGCGCCACAGCGGCTCGGCGCCGGCGAAGAACGGATCGGCGTGCTCGCGCAAGCCCTGCCAGAACCCGGCCGCCTGCGCGTCGGGCAGGTCGTCGCCGCCGAGCTTGCGCGCGACGGCGCGCAGCGCGTTCTCCGCGCCGGAGAGGCGCACGCTCAGGTCGCCGTCGTGCCACGCGGTGGCGGACACCGGCAGCGGCTCGCCTGCCCACTGGTTGAGCGCCTCGAGCGCGCGCTCTTCGGTCATGCGCAGCCGCAGCGTCGCCTCGGCCGGCGGCCGCGGCAGCACCTTGATGGAGGCTTCGGCGATCAGTCCCAGCGTGCCGAGCGAGCCGGCGAGCAGGCGCGACACGTCGTACCCGGCGACGTTCTTCATCACCTGGCCGCCGAACGCAAGCAGGTTGCCGCGCCCGTCGACCAGCTTGGCGCCGAGCAGGAAGTCGCGCAGCGCGCCGGCGCTCGCGCGCCGCGGCCCCGACAGGCCCGCCGCGACGCAGCCGCCGAGCGTGGCGGCGGGGCCGAAATGCGGCGGCTCGAAGGGCAGCATCTGGTTGTTCTCGCGCAAGGCGTTTTCCAGCTCGACCAGCGAAGTGCCGCAGCGCGCGGTGACCACCAGCTCGGTCGGCTCGTAGGCGACGATGCCGGCGTAGCCGCGCGTGTCGAGCACCTCGCCGCGCGGCGCGTTGCCGTAGAAATCCTTGCTGCCGCCGCCGCGCAGGCAAAGCGGCGCACGGCGCTCCGCGGCCTGGCGTATTTTTTCTTGAAGGATTTCGATCAAAAGCGCGGCAGGTCGGAATGCGCCGGCCGGCCGCCGGCGCGCAGGCTGCGGTACTCGCCGCAATGCGCGAGCGTCGGCACCGCCTTGCCCGGGTTGAGCAGCGCGGCGGGATCGAAGGCGCGCTTCACCGCCTGGAACAGCTCGAGCTCGCCGGCGCCGAACTGCGCGCACATCTGGCTGATCTTCTCGACGCCGACGCCGTGCTCGCCGGTAATGGTGCCGCCGACCGCGATGCACTTCTCCAGCACCTCGGCGGCGAACGCCTCGGTGCGGTGCAGCTGGTCGGCGTCGTTCGCGTCGAACAGGATCAGCGGGTGCAGGTTGCCGTCGCCGGCGTGGAACACGTTCGGGCAGCGCAGGCCGTACTTCTTCTCCATCGCGCCGATGAAGGTCAGCACCTCGCCGAGGCGCTTGCGCGGGATGGTGCCGTCCATGCAGTAGTAGTCGGGCGAGATGCGCCCCATCGCGGGAAACGCCGCCTTGCGCCCGGACCAGAAGCGCAGCCGCTCCGGCTCGTCGCGCGAGACGGTCATGCGCGTCGCGCCGGAGCGCTCGAGCACCGCCTTCATGCGCGCGATCTCGTCCTCGACCTCCTCCGGCGTGCCGTCGGACTCGCACAGCAGGATCGCGGCGGCGTCGAGGTCGTAGCCGGCGCCGACGAACTGCTCGACGGCGCGCGTCGCCGGCCGGTCCATCATCTCCAGGCCGGCCGGGATGATGCCGGCGGCGATGATGTCGGCCACCGCCTGCCCGGCGCGCTCGACGTCGGCGAACGAGGCCATGATGACGCGCGCGCTCTGCGGCTTCGGCAGCAGCTTCACCGTCACCTCGGTGACCACCAGCAGCATCCCCTCCGAGCCGATGGCGAGCGCGAGCAGGTCGTAGCCTGCCGCGTCGGGCGCCTCGGAGCCGAGCTCGAGCGGCTCGCCCGCCGCGGTGTAGCCGCGCACGCGCAGCACGTTGTGCACGGTGAGGCCGTATTTCAGGCAGTGCACGCCGCCCGAGTTCTCCGATACGTTGCCGCCGATGGTGCAGGCGATCTGGCTGGAGGGGTCGGGCGCGTAGTACAGGCTGAAGGGCGCCGCGACGTCCGAGATCGCGGCGTTGCGCACGCCGGGCTGCACCACCGCGACGCGATTGCGCGGGTCGACGCGCAGCACGCGCATGAACTTGGCCATCGACAGCAGCACGCCGTCGCCCGGCGGCAGCGCGCCGCCGGACAGGCCGGTGCCCGCGCCGCGCGGCACCACCGGGACCTTCATGGCCGAACAGACCTCGAGAATGCGCCGCACCTGCTCTTCGGTTTCCGGCAGCGCGACCACCATCGGCAGCTGGCGATAGGCGGTCAGCCCGTCGCACTCGTACGGGCGGGTGTCCTCTTCCTCGAACAGCACCGCGCGCGCCGGCAGGAAGGCGCGCAGCGCCGCGGCTACTTCCCTTTGCCTCGCAGGTAGGGCTGCGCCCACTTCAGACCCTCGACGGTGTCACCCAGAGGATTGTATTCGCAACCGATCCAGCCGGAGTACCCGATGCGGTCGACGTGGCGCAGCATGAAATCGAAGTTGATCTCGCCGCTGCCGGGCTCGTTGCGCCCCGGCACGTCGGCGATCTGCAGGTGCCCGATCCGCCGCAGCAGCCGCTCGACCGTGTCGGCGAGATTGCCTTCCATGATCTGCATGTGGAACAGGTCGTACTGCATGAGCGCGTTTTCGGCGCCGACCTCGGCCAGCACCTGCGCCGCCTGCGCGCTGGAGCGCAGGAAGCAGTTCGCCACGGTGCGCTCGCTGAGCGGCTCGATCAGCAGCCGCATGCCCTCGCGGCCGAGGCGCTGCGCCGCGTGACGCAGGTTGGCGACGTAGGCGGCGTGATACGCGGCGCGCTCGGCCCCCGGCGGCACCACGCCCGCCATCAGGTGCAGGCTCGCGCAGCGCGCCGGCCGGGCGTATTCGATCGCGCGCTCGAGGTCCTCGCGGAAGCGGCCCTCGCGCCCCGGCAGGCAGGCCGTGCCGCGCTCGCCGCGCTGCGCGTCGCCCGGCGGCATGTTGTGCAGGATCACCTCGACCCCCGCCTCGCGCGCGGCGGCCGCGATGTCGCCGGCGCGCCATTCGTAGGGGTACTGGTACTCCACGGCGCGGAAGCCGGCGCGCGCCGCGGCGGCGAAACGCTCGAGGAACGGCACCTCGACGAACAGCATCGAGAGATTGGCGGCGAGCTTCGGCATAATGCGAGCATAGCCGAATGGAAGCCGCAGCCGCCCATTGGTGGATCTGGCCGCTCGCGCTGTTCGCGGTGAGCTTCGCGATCGGCATCGTGGCGGTGCTCGGCGGCATCGGCGGCGGCGTGCTGTTCGTGCCGATCGTCGCCAGCTTCTTTCCGATCCACCTCGACTTCGTGCGCGGCGCCGGCCTGGTGTTCGCGCTCGCCGGCACGCTCGCCGCCGGGCCGACGCTGCTGCGCAACCGCATGGCGAGCCTGCGGCTGGTGATGCCGCTCGCCCTCGCCGGCTCGGTCGCGTCGTTCGCCGGCGCGGTGGTCGGCCTCTCGCTGTCGACCGACTCGCTGCAGATCGCGCTCGGCGTGCTGGTCGTCGGCATCGCCGTGCTGATCGCCCTGTCGCAGGACGCCTACGGCGCCGGCGCGATCGAGTCCGATGCGCTCGGCGCGGCGCTGCGGATGAAGGGCGCCTACGAGGACCCGGCCGCGCGCGCGCGCATCGACTGGCGCACGCACCGCACCGTCGCCGGCTTCGGCGCCTTCGGCGCCATCGGCTTCCTGGGCGGGCTGTTCGGCCTCGGCGCCGGCTTCGCCAACGTGCCGGCGCTCAACCTGCTGATGGCCGCGCCGCTCAAGGTCGCGGTCGGCTCGAGCGGCCTGATCATCTCGATCATCAACAGCTCGGCGGCCTGGGTCTACCTGCACCGCGGCGCGCTGCTGCCGGTGCTCGCCGTGCCGGCGATCCTCGGCGTCATGCTCGGCTCGCGCATCGGCGCCCGCCTGCTGGCGGTGACGCCCGCGCCGATGGTGCGGCGGGTGGTGGTGGCGGTGATGCTTCTGGCGGGCGGCAGGGCGCTGCTCAGGGGGCTCGGCCTGTGGGTCTAGAAGAAGAACACGACGACCGGATCCAGGGCCTTTACGCGCGCTGGCTCGATTTCGGCACCCGCGCCGGCTTCGCCGCCAGCCTGGTTGCGTTCCTGCTCTATGTGTCCGGCGCGGTGCCGCCTTTCCTCGCGCTCGAGGCGCTGCCGCAGTACTGGGGACTGCCGGTGGGCGAGTTCCTGCGCCAGACCGGCGCGCCCTCCGGCTGGCGCTGGCTCGACCTGCTCGGCCGCGCGGAGTACCTCAACCTCGCCTGCATGGCGCTGCTCTGCCTGGTCACGCTGCTCTGCTACCTGCGCATCGTCCCCGCGCTGCTCGGCCTCGGCGAG
>DASUZH010000560.1:0-9112 GCA_036376975.1 Burkholderiales bacterium
GGCGCTCAACATCCTCGGCGAGGAGCGCCGCCTGGAGTGGGCCGACGCGGTGACGCGCATCCGCGCGCAGCGCGAGCTGCTCGACCTGCGCTACCGCGTCGAGCGCCAGCGGCTGCTCGTCACCCTGCCCGGCAAGCCGGCGAACGTGGAGATCTTCGCCAGCACGATGCGCGTCGAGCTGGCCTTGCTGCACGAGGAGGACCTGCTGCGCTTCCTCACCGACCTGCGGGAATCGGGCAACGCCTACTACTCGGTGCGCAGCTGCCAGCTTTCGCGCACCGCGCCGGGCGGCGGCAGCAGCACGTCGATCGCGCCGCGCCTGCGCGCCGACTGCAGCATCGACCTGATCACCATCGTCGACCGGGCGGCCAGGTCATGAAGCGCCTCGCCGTTCTGCTGCTGCTTGCTGCCTTGAGCGAAGCTTGCATCGCGCAGGAACTGGGGCGCCTGTTCTTCACCCCCGAGCAGCGCCAGGCGCTCGACCAGCGCCGCCGCGCACGCATGCCCGACCGGCCGAGCGCGCCGCTGGTGGTCTCGCCCACCACGCGGATGGACGGCTACGTGCAGCGCCGCGGCGGCAAGTCGACCGTGTTCGTGAACGGCGAGCCGATCCCCGAGCACGACGCCTCCGCCCCGCGCATCGACTCCGGCCGCGCCACCGTCAACGTCGGCGAGAGCGGCGCGCGCGCCGGCCTGAAGCCGGGCGAGGTGCTCGACCGCGGCACCGGGCAGGTGCGCGACGTGCACAACGGCGAGATCCGCATCCGCCGCAGCGACTGAGCATGAGGCTCCGGCAGCGCGGCGCCGCGCTCATCCTGTTCGCCACCATCCTGGTGATGGGCTTCGCCTGGTACATGGTCGGCGCGCTCGGCAAGGCGCCGGTCGCCAACTCCGAGCGCGAGGTGAAGACCGCGCTCGCGCTGCAGGAGGCCAAGCGCGCGCTGCTCTCCTACATCGTGCAGTACGCGGCACGCCCGGACACCGCGCAGCCGGGGCAGATTCCCTGCCCCGAGTCGCTTACGCTCTCCCAGCCAGGCGAAACCCATTCGTGCAGCGCCACCAGTATCGTGGTCGGCCGCTTTCCGTGGAAAACGCTCGGCGTCGATCCGGTCTACGACGGCGAAGGGGAGCCGCTCTGGCTGATGACACGCGGCTTCCGCGATCCCCCTATCAACTTCGCTACCGCGGCCGGCCTGACGGTGACGACCGGCGGCGTGGCCACCCCGGTAGTGGCGATCATCATCGCCCCCGGCAGGCCGCGCAACACCGCCTCGCTGGCGGGCACGCTGACCGGCTGCACGAAGCAGAACCAGATGGTCGACGGCCGTAACCAAGCCACCCTGGTTCCAGCCAACTTCATCGAGTGCGGGGTCACCACCGGCAGCATCACCAGTCCGGGCAACGCGGACTGGACCAACGACCGGGTGATCGCCATCACCGCCGCCGAATGGGCCGACGCGATTGCGCCGGCGATCGCGGACCGCCTGCAGCGGCAGGTGGCACCGGCGATGTACGATTTCTACAACACGACCTCGCTCGCGAGCTGGGGCCAGCGTTTCTTTCCCAACGCGTCCACCTTCAGCACGCCGGCCAGCAACTCGCTGTGCGGCGTGGTGGACACATTCTCGGGCATGCCGCCGACCGCCACAGTCGCCTCGGGAACCTGTAGCACTAACTGGGACAGCATCAGCGTCTCCGGCTTGGGCGGACTACTTAGCCCTGGCGCGTGCTTCCTAGATGCGACGGGCATAGTCTGTGATTTCAGCATGCTCCTGCCGGGTGTCGCCACGCCGCAGATCAACATCACCGCGCCACGCGTCGGCTACGCATATCGCTACGTCGACACGTCGCAGATAACACTCCAAGTTACGAGCCCGGTGCCGCTGCTCCCGAGCACCGCGACCGTGAACGTCCTTCCCGGTACGGTTTCCTCGATCACCGGCAGAGGTACATTTCGCTTCCAGATAACCTTTCCGCTGCTAGCCGCGCTGCAGGAGGTACGCGTCCGCATTCCTTTCGCGACCGACGCACTAGCCGCCGATGCACGCAGCGCTTGGTATGTCACCAACAGCTGGGACCGTTTTACGTATTACGGCATCTCGCAGGCCGCGTCCCACGACGCAGCGGGCACTCAATGCACGCCCGGAGGCAACCTCACCAACTGCCTTACGGTGAGCGGTCTTCCCGCCTCGACGCCACCCGGTGATAAGCGGCTGGTTCTAGTGCTGATGGGCCGCGCGCTCCCCGGCAAGACCTGGGGCGCCAATCTGGACGACTACCTCGACCCCATCGACCCTTTAGCCCCGGTCCCCGCCGACAACTCCACTGCGGGTGACAACCAGTACACGGCGTCGACGGTTACGGCGACCTTCAACGATCGCATCGCGGTCTGCCCTTTCAAGCTGCAGAACCACGCCGGCACGGATGTGACGCTATGCAACTGAAACTGGCGCAGCGCGGCTTCTCACTGGTCGAGTTGGCGGTGACGCTCGCCATCGTCGCGCTGCTGATCGGCGGCGCGATGGCGACGCTCTCGTCGCAGGTCGAGACGCGCAACAACGACGAGACGGCGCGCCGCCTCCACGCGGCGGCCGACGCCATCGTGGCGTTCGCCATCGTCAACCGTCGACTGCCCTGCCCGGCGCGTTTCGCAGCCACGCACAGCTCGGGGTTGGAAAGCTTCTGCACCGCGGCTACCGGAACCTGCTCCGGCTCGGAGACGACGACGGTGCAGACGCATGGCAACTGCTCGAATTTCTACGACGGCTTCGTGCCCGCAGTCTCGGTCGGCGCCTCCCCCGTCGACGACACCGGGTTTGCCGTCGACGCCTGGGGCAACCGCCTGCGCTACGCCGTGGCGAGGAACAAGGCCGGCTGCACCACGTCGCCCGGTACGAACCATGTCTTCACCGCGGAAGGCAACATGCGGACCTACGGCGTCGGCTGCCGGCCGAACGACCTCGACGTCTGCACTACCGCCGCATGCGCCGCGCGCGTCGTCAGCCAGGACACCGCTGTGTTCGTGGTTTTCTCCACCGGCAAGAACGGCGCCATCACGGGTGCCCACGGCGCCGACGAAGCGGAGAACATCGACGGCGACGCGGTGTTCGTCAACCGCACGCCGAGCGGAGCGGACTCCGCCGGCGGAACCTACGACGACCTGATGGTGATCGTGCCGGTCGGCGTGGTCTACTCGAAGCTGATTTCGGCCGGCGTGCTTCCCTAGCCCGCCGGGCCGCTCAGGCAGAAGCACACCACGCCGTCGCGGTTGGTCTCCAGCGCGAGCGAGAAGCCGGCGCTCTCCGCCTGGCGCGCCGCCTGGTACAGGCCGATGCCGAGGCCGCCGGAGCGCACGGGGGCCTTGAGGAGGGAGGCTTGCAATTCCTCCGGCACCGCCCGGCCGGTGTCGCACACGCGCAGCTCGACGCTCTGACCGCAATCGAGGGATGCGCGCACGCGCACGCCGGGGTCGGCCGTGCGCTTGGCGAGGGCGTTTCGGATCAGGTTGTCGGCCACGCTGTCGAACAGCGAGCGCGGCAGGCGCGCGGCGACGCCCGCGCCACCTGCCGCGAGCGGCGCGAGCTCGACGTCCTCGCCGCGGTACTGGCGCGCCAGCCCCTCCCACCAGGCCGGCGCCGAGACGTAGCTCTCGCTCGCCGCCGCCTCGCGCGGCCGCTGCAGCTTGTCCAGCGTCTCGGCGAGGCGCTGCGACATCGCCGGCAGCTGGCGGCGCATCAGCGCCTGCAGCTCGGGCGAGTCGCGCCCGCCGTCGCGCGCCGCGGCGGCGACCAGCACGTTGAGCGACTGCAGCAGGTTCTTGATGTCGTGGGTCATGCGCGCGCCGGTCTCGTGCACCGCCTGCAGGTAGCTCGCCTGGCGCAGCTCCTCCTCGCGCAGCTTGCCGAGATAGAACTCGCCGAGCAGCGTGCCGAGCAGGTGCAGGTGCCAGTGCAGCGCCGGGCTCATGCGGTAGCGCGAGTAGATGGTCAGCGCGAGGGCCGAGTTCTCGAACTCGACCGGGTAGGGGGTGCGCGCGCCCACCTCGGCCTGCGCCTCGGCGCTGCGCCAGGCCACGCCCGACACCGAGGGCACCCGCATCAGCGCCGCCACCGCGTCGGCGAGGAAGCGCGCCGGACGCGCCTCGAGCTGGGTCAGCTCGGCGAGCATCTGCAGCCACTTCTCGAGCGGCAGGCCGATCGAGAACAGGTAGCGCGAGAAGAACACGTTGAGGCCGGCGAAGCCGCGGCGCGGGCCCCAGGCGAGGCCGATCAGCAGCACCGCCCCGGCGGTGATGAACACCGTATGGGAGAGCGCCTCAAGGTAGCCGGTGCGTCGCAGCGTCATCGAGGTGAAGCTGCCGAGGATCACCACGCCGAGCAGCAGCATCAGGAACACGCTGTAGAAGAAGTCGATCATCTGCGCGCCGTCGGTCGGCTCGGGCTCGGCCGGCAGCAGCAGGACGGGGACGAACAGCAGCGGCAGCAGCAGCTCGGCGTAGCGCCGCACGTCGGCGTCGATCTCGCGCCGCGGCGCCACCTCCGGCAGGATCACCACCGCGAGCAGCGCCAGCAGGTAGACCAGCACCATCTGGTAGCAGCGCCGCTGCCAGCGCAGGTGGTGCGCGTAGACCTTGCCGCCGACCAGGCCGGCCAGCACCACCACCCAGAACGCGAGCAGCCACCAGTCCAGGCTGAGCATCACCCCGACCGCGAGCGCGCCGATGACCAGCCCCTGCAGGGGCGACACGCTCTGCTCGCCGCGCAGGAACGGCTGCCACAGCAGCAGCAGGCCGAGGTGCGCGAGCAGCAGGCCGCGCGCCCACGGGTCGGCGACGCCGCGGAACGCGGCGACGTGCAGCAGCACCAGCATCGCCACCAGCACCACGCGCCAATGGCGCTGGCTGAAGCCCCAGGTGGCGTTGGCGAGGCGCGTGAACAGCGGCAGGTTGAAGGTCGCCGGTTGCATGATCGGCGCGACTAGTCTACATAACGGGGCCATGCCGGCCGCGATCCTCGCCCGACTGGTGCTCCTCGAAGCGCGCCGCGGCGGGCTGCCGTGGCTCGCCGCGGCGTGCATCGCCGCCGGCGCCGCGCTCGCCGGCTTCCTCTCCCAGGTCGCGCTGACCGAGAGCCGCGAGCTGCAGCTGGCGATCGTCGCCGCCTGGCTGCGCGCCTGCGCGGTGTTCCTGATCGCCGCGCACGTCGCCACGCGCACCCTGCGCGAGGTCGACGACAAGGCGCTCGAGCTGATGCTCGCCCTGCCGATCGCGCGCTCCAGCCAGTACCTCGGCCGCCTGGCGGGCCTGGCGGCGTGCGGCGCGCTGCTGGCAGCCGCGTTCGCCGCGCCGCTCGCGCTGCTCGCGCCGCCGGGCGCGGCGGCGCTGTGGGCGCTGTCGCTCGCCTGCGAGCTGGCGCTGGTCGCGGCGGCGGCGCTGTTCTTTGCCATGACCCTGGTGCAGCCGGTGCCGGCGATCGCGGCGACCCTCGGGCTGTACCTGCTCGCGCGCTCGATCGCCGCGCTGCAGGCGCTCTCCGGCGGCCCGCTCGCCGACGCCTCGCTCGCCGGCCAGGTCGGCCGCGGCGTGGTCGGCGCCATCGCCTTCCTGCTGCCGCGGCTGGACCAGGCGACGCGAACCGACTGGCTGCTCTACGGCGCGCCGGCAGCCCCTGCGTACGCGGGGGTGATCGCGGGCCTCCTCCTCTACCTCGCGCTCCTCGTCGCCGCGGGGCTGTTCGACTTCGAGCGAAAGAACGTGTGAGGCGCGTGCCGGCCTGGATCCTCGGCCTGCTCGCCGTTAGCTGCGCGGCGCAGCTGCTTTGGCATGGGACGCGGCCCGCGCCGCTCGGCGAGGCGCAGGCCTTGCCGCCCGCCCCCGCGCACGCAGGGATCGAAGCGCTGCGGCTGGCGAGCTTCGGCGAGAGCGCCGCCGCGGCGCGGCTGCTGATGCTCTACCTGCAGGGGTTCGACCTGCCGGGCCTCGACTACGTCCGCTTGACGGGATGGCTGCGCGCGGCGCTCGCCCTGGATCCGCGCACCGGCTATCCGCTGTTCGCCGCGGCGCGGATCTTCGCCGAGCACCCCGATCCGGCCAGGAGCCGCGCCGCGCTCGATTTCATCTACCAGGAGTTCGCGCGCGACCCGGACCGGCGCTGGCCCTGGCTCGCGCACGCCGCGCTGCTCGCCAAGCACCGGCTGAAGGACCTGCCGCTCGCCCTGCGCTACGCCGCGGCGATCGAGCGCCAGGCGCGCTCGGCCGAGGTGCCGCTGTGGGCCCGGCAGATGCAGGTCTTCATCCTGGAGGACATGAACGAGCTGGAGGCCGCCCGCATCATGCTCGGCGGCCTGCTCGAGCGCGGAGAGATCCGCGATCCGAACGAGCTGCGCTTCCTCCAGCAGCGGTTGCGGGAGCTCGAAGAGCGGGTGAAATAGTGTCAGGACCTCGACGCCGTTGTCGGAATCCTGACGGTCTCTGACACGCTAACCCTCTGAATTGCGCCGCTTGTCCGGCTTTCCGGCCGCCCGTCCCGGTTTTTGCGTGGCATGGAAGTTGCGGCTATCCTCGCTGGAATCCGGGCGGACCCGGGGGAGCTTCACCAAGATGAAAGCGCGGCAAACAGGCTTCACGCTGGTCGAGATCGCGATCGTACTGGTCATCATCGGGCTGCTGCTGGGCGGCATCCTGAAGGGCCAGGAAATGATCACGCAGGCCAAGATCAAGAACGTGATGGCCGACTTCTCGGGCATCTCCGCGGCCTATCACGGCTACCAGGACCGCTACCGCCGCCTGCCGGGCGACGACAACGGCGCGGCGGCGCGCTGGACCGACCTGGCCGCGGCCACCGACGATGGCAACGGCAACGGCGTGGTGGCGGGCGCCTACAACGGCGCCGGCAACATCGAGTCGCGCAATTTCTGGCTGCACCTGCGCAAGGCCGGCTTCGTCGCCGGCACCGGCAAGGACCAGCCATTCAACGCCCTCACCGGCATGCTAGGCGTGCAGACCGGCGACGCTGCCGGCGCTGCCGCGATGCTCGACGGCGCGAACGGCTTCGTCGGCCTGATCATGTGCTCGGCCAACCTGCCCGACAAGATCGCCATCGCCGTCGACACGCAGATGGACGACGGCCTCAGCCAGAAGGGCGCCGTGCGCGCGATCGCGCAGGCGGCGCCGAACCCCGCCGTGGACAACTCCGCGGCAGCCGCGAACTACGCCGAGACCGGCAGCAACGTCTACACGATCTGCCGGGCGCTCTGACATGAAAACAAGGCAGACGGGCTTCACGCTGGTCGAGATCGCGATCGTGCTGGTCATCATCGGACTGCTGCTGGGCGGCATCCTGAAGGGCCAGGAAATGATCACGCAGGCCAAGATCAAGAACGTGATGGCCGACTTCTCGGGCATCTCCGCGGCCTATCACGGCTACCAGGACCGCTACCGCCGCCTGCCGGGCGACGACAATATGGCGGCCGGCGCGGGAAATCGCTGGACCGACCTGGTCGCCGCCGACAATGGCGACGGCAATGGCGTGGTGGCGGGCGCCTACAACGGCGCCGGCGACATCGAGTCGCGCAACTTTTGGCTGCACCTGCGCAGGGCCGGCTTCGTCGCCGGCACCGGCAAGGACCAGCCGTTCAACGCCCTCACCGGCATGCTCGGCGTGCAGACCGGCAACGGCGCGACGCCGCCGGTCGCCGCGCTGCTCGACGCCGGCGGCCCGGGCTTCGTCGGCCTGATGATGTGCTCGGCCAATCTGCCCGACAAGATCGCGATCGCCGTCGACACGCAGATGGACGACGGCCTGGCGGGCAAGGGCACGGTGCGCGCCCTGGTGCAGGCCGCCCCCAATCCGGCCATCGGCGCGGTGAACGCGACCGCGGCGTACGCGGAGACCGGCAGCAACGTCTACACGATCTGCCGCGCGCTCTAGCTAGGGTCCCCTAAGCAGCAGGTTCTCGGCGGCGTCGATCCGCTCCGGCGCGCCGAGCAGCACCACTACATCGCCGTCCCTGAGCTCGCCCGCTTCGTCGGGGTCGAGCTTGCGCTTCTCGCCCAGGCGGCGCACCGCGCGCACCTGCACGCCGAGGCCGCCGAGCTTCAGCGCGTCGAGCGTGCGGCCGACGCCGTAAGACCCCGCGTCCAGCGTGACCGCGTGCAGGCGCGTGCGGCCGTCGGCCGCTTCCTCGCCGCGGCCGTGGAACAGACCGCGCAGCAGCCCGTACTGCTCGTCGCGCACCTGCGCGACGCGGCGCATGACGCGCGACAGCGGCACGCCGGCGAGCACCAGGGTATGCGAGGCGAGCATCACGCCCGATTCGAAGGCTTCCGGCACGACTTCGGTCGCGCCGGCTGCCGTCAACCTTTCGATATCCGCCTCGTCGCGCGCGCGCACCACCACCGGCAGCGACGGGTTGAGGGCGTGGATGTGCGCCAGCACGCGCACCGCCGCGGCGGCGTCCGCGAAGGTGAGCGCGAGCGCCGAGGCGCGCATGATGCCGGCGGCGATCAGCGCCTCGCGCCGCGAGCTGTCGGCGAACACCACGGTGTCGCCGGCCGCGGCCGCCTCGCGCACGCGCTCCGGGTCGAGGTCGAGCGCGACGTAGCGCAGGCCCTCGGCGTCGAGCAGCCGCGCCATGCGCTGCCCGTTGCGCCCGTAGCCGAGGATGATGACGTGCTTCTCGACCTCGATCGAGCGCTGCGCGACGCGGTGCAGCTCGAGCGAGCGCAGCATCCATTCCGAGCGCGTCAGCCGCATCACGATGCGGTCGGAAGCGGCGATGAGGAACGGCGTGGCGAGCATCGACAGGATCATCGCCGCGAGCAGCGCCTGCAGGAGCGGCTGCGACACCACGCCGGCGCCGCCGGCGAGCGGCAGCAGGACGAAGCCGAACTCGCCGCCCTGGGCGAGCGCCAGGCCGACGCGCAGCGCGGTGCCGGGCTCGGCGCCGAACACGCGCGCCAGCGTCGCGATCAGCACCAGCTTGCCGACCACCAGCACCGCGAACAGCAGCGCCACCAGCGCGAACTGCTGCAGCACCAGGTGCACGTCGAGCAGCATGCCGACGGTGACGAAGAACAGGCCGAGCAGCACGTCGCGGAACGGCTTGATGTCCT
>DASUZH010000561.1:0-6762 GCA_036376975.1 Burkholderiales bacterium
ACCTTCACCGGCACCATGAACGGCGTGATCACGCCGGTGGCGATCATCTTCGAGTTGGCGGGCATCACCGCCATCAGCGGCGCGGCAAGCAGGTCGTAGATGTAGCCCGAGCCCGGCCAGAGGAACAGCGCGACGAAGAACACCAGGATCGCGGCCACCGCGCGCACCAGCCGCTGGCGCAGCTCGACCAGGTGCGAGATGAAGCTTTCCTGCTGGTCGCTCATGCCGCCTTGGCGCCGTCGGACTTGACCGGCTCGGCCGGCCCCGCCGCCTCGGCGGGCTGGCCTTCGAGCGCCTTGTTCAGGTCATCGCCGGTCTGGTTCAGCTCGGCCTCGGTCTTGGCGACCTCGCTGGTCACGCTGCTCTGGAAGTCGGTGGCCGCCTGCTGCATCGAGTCGCGCATCTTCTTCAGGTCCTCGAGCTCGATCTCGCGGTTGATGTCGGCCTTCACGTCGCTCACGTAGCGCTGCAGCTTGCCGGCCAGGTGGCCGAGCGTGCGCGCCATGCGCGGCAGCTTCTCGGGCCCGATCACGACCAGCGCGACCACCCCGATCACCAGCAGCTCCGAGAAGCCTATGTCGAACATTTATCGGTGCCAGAGAACAAAAAGGCGCCGCGCGGGCGCCTTGGTTTGGCGAGGAAGGCCGCTCAGACCTTCTGCTCGGTCTTGCCCTTGATCTCGCCTTCGATCGGCTTGTTGACGACGGTGGTGGCGTTCGGGTCCACGCCCTTGTCGCCGCCGCCCTCGCGCATGCCGTCCTTGAAGCCGCGCACCGCGCCGCCCAGGTCGGCGCCCATGTTGCGCAGCTTCTTGGTGCCGAAGATCAGCATCACGATCACCAGAACGATCAGCCAATGCCAGATGCTGAACGAGCCCATATCAATCTCTCCTATTTCTTCCTCATGAGCATCGGGCCGAGAGGCTCCGGCCCGCCGAGGACATGCATGTGGACATGATACACCTCCTGATGCCCCACCCGGCCGGTGTTGATGATGGTGCGGAAGCCGTCGCCCGCCCCTTCCTTGCGGGCAAGTTCCCCGACCAGAGCGAGCATTTTGCCCAGCGCCTGGTGCTGCTTCATGCCCGCGTCATACAGGGTAGGCACATGCTCCTTGGGGATGATCAGGAAGTGGACCGGCGCCTGCGGGCGCACGTCGTGGAATGCCAACACGTCGGCGTCCTCGTGCACCTTCTTCGCCGGGATCTCGCCGCGCACGATCTTGCAGAAAATGCAGTTCGGATCGCTCATTTCTTCCTGGCCGCTTTCTCATCCAGTCCGGAAATGCCCTCGCGCCGCTGCATCTCGGCGAGCACGTCGCGCGGCCCGAGGCCGTGCTGGGCGAGCACGATCATGCAGTGGAACCAGAGGTCGGTGGTCTCGCGCACCAGGTGCAGCTTGTCGCCGCTCTTCGCGGCGAGCACCGTCTCGGTCGCCTCTTCGCCGATCTTCTTCAGCATCACGTCCTCGCCCTGCGAGAACAGCTTGGCGACGTAGGACTTGCTCGGGTCGCCGCTCTTGCGCTGCTCGATGCTGGCGGCGATTCTGTCCAGAATGTCGTTCATTTTTTGTAGATGAGCTTGGGATCCTTCAGCACCGGATCCATCTCCACCCATTTCCCGTTCTCGAGTTTGCGGAAGAAGCAGCTCTCGCGGCCCGTGTGGCAGGCGATGCCGCCGACCTGCTCCACCTTGAGCAGCACGGCGTCGGCATCGCAATCTATGCGCACTTCCTTCACCTTCTGGATGTGGCCGGACTCCTCGCCCTTGCGCCACAGCTTCTTTCGCGAGCGTGAGTAATAGACCGCCTGCTGCGTCTTTACGGTCTCTTCAAGCGAGGCGCGGTTCATCCAGGCAACGGTCAAGATCCTGCCAGAAGAAAAATCCTGAGTGACAACGGCAACCAGGTCGTGCTCGTTCCATGGCACTTCGTCGAGCCAGCTCACAGCCGCACCTCGATGCCGCGGCTCTGCATGTGCTCTTTCGCCTGGCGCACGGTGAAGTCGCCGAAGTGGAACACGCTCGCGGCGAGCACGGCGTCGGCGCGGCCCTCGAGCACGCCGTCGGCGAGATGCTCCTTGCTGCCGACGCCGCCCGACGCGATGACCGGAATGCTCACCGCCTCGGATACGGCGCGGGTCAGGCCGAGGTCGAAGCCGTCGCGCGTGCCGTCGCGGTCCATGCTGGTGAGCAGGATCTCGCCGGCGCCGGACTGCTGCATGCGCCGCGCCCACTGCACCGCGTCGAGCCCGGTGGGCTTGCGGCCGCCGTGGGTGAACACTTCCCAGGAGGCGCCGCTTTTCTTGGCGTCGATGGCGACCACGATGCATTGCGCGCCGACGATGCCCGACGCCTCGCGCACCAGCTCCGGGTTGGTCACCGCGGCGGTGTTGATCGAGACCTTGTCGGCGCCGGCGTTGAGCAGGCGGCGCACGTCCTCGACCTTGCGCACGCCGCCGCCGACGGTGAGCGGGATGAAGACCTTGCTCGCCACCGCCTCGATCACGTGCAGCAGGATGTCGCGCTCGTCGGAGCTGGCGGTGATGTCGAGGAAGGTGAGCTCGTCGGCGCCCTCGGCGTCGTAGCGCGCGGCGATCTCCACCGGGTCGCCGGCGTCGCGCAGCTCGACGAAGCGCACGCCCTTCACCACCCGGCCCGCGGTGACGTCCAGGCAGGGAATCACCCGCTTGGCGAGGCCCATCGCTAGGCTTTCTTCGTCGCCTGGTCGGCGGCGGCCTGGGCCTTCTTCAGGTCGAGCTTGCCCTCGTACAGCGCGCGGCCGGCGATCGCGCCGATGATGCCCTCGGGCACCAGCTTGGCGCACACCGCCTCGACGTCCTTCAGGCTGGACAGCCCGCCCGAGGCGATGATCGGCGTCTTGATCGCCTGCGCCAGCTTGAAGGTGGCCTCGATGTTCACGCCGCTCATCATGCCGTCGCGCCCGATGTCGGTGTAGATCAGCGCCTCGATGCCGTACTCCTCGTATTTCTTCGCCAGGTCGATGACGTCGTGGCCGGTCATCTTCGACCAGCCCTCGACCGCCACCTTGCCGTCCTTCGCGTCGAGCCCGGCGATGATGTGCCCGGGGAAGGCGTAGGCGGCGTCGGACAGGAAGCCGGGGTTCTTCACCGCCGCGGTGCCGATCACCACCAGCGTGACGCCGGCGTCGATGTAGCTCTCGATGGTGTCGAGGTCGCGGATGCCGCCGCCGAGCTGGATCTGCAGCTTCTCGCCCACCGCGGCGACGATGTCGCGGATCACCTTCTCGTTCTTCGGCCGGCCGGCGACCGCGCCGTTCAGGTCGACCACGTGCAGGCGCTTCGCCCCCTCGGCGGCCCAGTGCTTCGCCATCGCCACCGGGTCTTCGGAGAAAACGGTGGCCGTGCTCATGTCGCCCTGCTTCAGGCGGACACAGCGACCGTCTTTCAGGTCAATCGCAGGGATGATGAGCACTGCGGAGAAAAATCAGGGACGCCAGTTCAGGAAGTTGGAGAGAAGTTGCAGGCCGGCTGACTGGCTTTTTTCAGGATGGAACTGGACGGCAAAAATATTATCCCGTGCGACTGCGCAGGTAAAGGGCGATCCGTACACGCAGGTCGCGGCGGTGAGCGCACGGTCGGCGGGCGCGGGGTAGTAGCTGTGCACGAAATAGAAGCGGCTGCGGTCCGGAATGCCCTGCCACAGCGGGTGGGAACGCTCCTGGATCACCTCGTTCCACCCCATGTGGGGGATCTTGAGGCCCGGCGCCGACAGCTTCGGCACGCGGCCGGGCAGCACGGCGAGGCCGGGCGTGTCGCCTTCCTCGCCGCGCTCGAACAGCATCTGCAGCCCGATGCAAAGGCCGAGCCAGGGCTTGTCCCGCGCCGCATCAATCACCGCCTCGCGCGCCCCGCTGGACGCCAGCTGCCGCATGCAGTCCGGCATAGCGCCTTGGCCCGGAACAACAATTCTTTCGCTTGAAAGTATTGCTTTCGGATCGGCGGTCACCGTCACCCGGGCCTTGGGCGCCACGTGCTCCAGCGCCTTCGAGACCGATTTCAGGTTGCCCATGCCGTAATCGACTACGGCAACGTTCAGAGCGTGCCTTTCGTGGACGGCACGCTGCCGGCGGCGCGCGGGTCGGCCTCGGCGGCCATGCGCAGGGCGCGCGCGAACGCCTTGAACATGGTCTCGCACTGGTGGTGGGCGTTGTCGCCGCGCAGGTTGTCGATGTGCAGCGTGACCTGGGCGTGGTTGACGAAGCCCTGGAAGAACTCGTGCATCAGGTCGACGTCGAACTCGCCGATCAGCGCGCGCGTGAACTTGACGTGGTACTCCAGCCCCGGGCGGCCGGAGAAGTCGATCACCACCCGCGACAGGGCTTCGTCGAGCGGCACGTAGGCATGGCCGAAGCGGCGCACGCCGGACTTGTCGCCGATCGCCTTGAGGAAGGCCTGGCCGAGCGTGATGCCGATGTCCTCGACGGTGTGGTGGCCGTCGATGTGCAGGTCGCCCTTGGCCTCGATCTCCAGGTCGAGCATGCCGTGGCGCGCCACCTGGTCGAGCATGTGCTCGAAGAACGGCAGGCCGGTCGACAGCTTCGCCGCGCCCTTGCCGTCCAGGTTGAGCTTCACCCGGATCTGGGTTTCCTTGGTGTTGCGGGTGACTTCCGCGGTTCTCATGAGAGCGCTTCGCGCATTGCAGCAATCAGTATACGGTTTTCGTCCGGCGTGCCGACGGTGACGCGCAGGCAGTTCTCCAGGCCCGGATGCAGGTTGCGCACCAGCACGTTCTGCCGCTTGAGGCCTTCGTAGGCGCGCGTCGCGTCCGGCACCCGGATCAGGAAGAAGTTCGCCTCGGACGGAAACAGCTGCACGCCCTTCAAGGCTTCCAGCGCTTTTCTCAAGTTTCCTCTTTCAGACAGTATTCGCGCAGCCTGCGCCTCCAGCACGTCGAGCTTGTCCATCAGGAACAGCGCCGCGGCCTGCGTCAGCACGCTGACGTTGTAAGGCGGGCGCACCTTGTCGAGCTGCGCCACCCACTCCGGCCGGCCGACCAGGTAGCCGAGGCGGATTCCCGCCAGGCCGAGCTTGGAGACGGTGCGGATCACGACCAGATTGGGGAACTCGCTTATTTTCTGTACGAAGGTCTTCCCCGCGAAGACATGGTAGGCCTCGTCGATCACCACCAGGCCCTTGCAGGCCTGGATGACCTTCACGATGTCGGCTTCCGGGTAGAGCACGCCGGTCGGATTGTTCGGGTACGCGATGAATACCAGCGCCGGGTTCTCCGCCTGCACGCGGGCGACGAACGCGTCGGCGTCGAAGCTGAAGTCCGCGCGCAGGGGCACCGGCACCGCCTGCATGCCGCTGAACGTCGCGCCCATCGCGTACATGACGAAGGTGGGCGACGGGAACATCATCTTCGCGCCCGGACGCGCCAGCGCCGTGATCAGGATCTGGATCAGCTCGTCCGAGCCGTTGCCGAGCAGGACCTGCAGCCCGGCGGGCACCTGCATGCGGCGCGCGATGGCGTCGCGCAGCTTCTGCGGGCTCGGCGTCGGATAGCGGTTGACGTCGACGCGCGCCAGCACCCCGGCGAGCTCGCGGCGCAGGTCGTCGGGCAGCGTGTAGGGGTTCTCCATCGCGTCGAGCTTCACCATCCCCTCGGCAGAGGGGACCGGATAGGCCTTGAGCGCGAGGATCTCCGGCCGGACCAGGTCTTCGGGTTTCATTTGAATCGCATCTCGGCGGCGCGTGCGTGCGCGGGCAGTCCTTCGCCGTCGGCCAGGGTCTTGGCAATTTTGCCTAACGTGAAGGCCGCGTCCTTGGAGACGGCGATGACGCTGGTGCGCTTCTGGAAGTCGTAGACGCCGAGCGGCGAGGAGAAGCGCGCCGTGCCGGCGGTCGGCAGCACGTGGTTCGGGCCGGCGCAGTAGTCGCCCAGCGCCTCCGAGCTCCAGTGGCCGAGGAAGATCGCGCCGGCGTTGCGGATCTTCGGGAACAGGCCGGCGGGATTGCGCACCGCGATCTCGATGTGCTCGGGCGCGATGCGGTTGGCCACCGCGCAGGCCTCGTCGAGGTCGCGCGTGAGGATCAACGCGCCGCGCGCCTCGAGGGACGCGGCGATGACGGCTTTTCTTTCCATTTCAGGAAGAAGCTTCCCGATGGAGGCTCCGACGGCGTCCAGGAAACCCTGGTCCGGCGACAGCAGGATCGCCTGCGCCGATTCGTCGTGCTCGGCCTGCGAGAACAGGTCCATCGCCACCCAGTCGGCGTTGGCCGACTCGTCGGCGATCACCAGGATCTCGGAGGGCCCGGCCACCATGTCGATGCCGACCTCGCCGAATACCTGGCGCTTCGCCTCGGCGACATAGGCGTTGCCGGGACCGACGATCTTGTCGACCCTTGGTATGCGCCTGGTTCCATAGGCCAGCGCGGCGATCGCCTGCGCGCCGCCGATGCCGAGCACCCGGTCGACGCCGGCGAGCGCCGCGGCGGCGAGCACCAGCGGGTTCGGGTTCGGGCTCGCCATCACCAGCTCGCGCACGCCCGCCACCTTGGCCGGCACCGCGTTCATCAGCACCGACGAGGGATACGCCGCCTTGCCGCCGGGCACGTACAGCCCGACGCGCTCGAGCGGGCCGACCTGCTGGCCGAGGCGCGTGCCGTCGGCGTCGGTGAAGTCCCACGACTTCTGCAGCTGCCTTTCATGGAAAGCGCGGATGCGCTCGTGCGCCGCGCGCAGCGCCTGCGCCTGCTCGGCCGGGATGGCGTCGATGAACG
>DASUZH010000562.1:0-2845 GCA_036376975.1 Burkholderiales bacterium
CCTCGAGGCGGCGCGGCGCGTCTTCGGCCAGCTCAACCCGGTCACCGAGAAGCTCCTCGGCCACCTCGACAACAACCTGCCGTTCGCCGTCGCGCTTCTCGCCCACATGCTGCGCACCCGCGACCGCTGGCTCGGCAAGACCGGCGCCGCCGCGCGCGCCGACCTGGAGGCGGCGCTGCTTTTCGAAAGGAACCGCCTTCTCCGCAGAGCGACGGCGCTGTACCCCGCCGCGACCCCCGAGCTCGCGCAGCAGCTGCTGACGAAAGACTTTTCATGGAGGAAGAAGGATCCGCTGGCGCAGTCCCTTTCGCACAACGAGCCGCTGCGCCAGGCGCTCGAGGCGCTGTGCCGCATGCCGCCGGCGAAGTACGACGAGCGCCAATGGGAGGCGCTCGGCGCGATCCTCTCGCTGCTGCACCCGGCGGTGGCGCAGCTCAAAGTGCTGTTCGGCGAGGCAGGCAAGGCGGACTTCACCGAGTTCGCGCACGGCGCGGTGCAGGCGCTCGGCGCGGCCGACGACCCGAGCGAGCTGCTGCTCGCGCTCGACCAGAAGATCTCGCACATCCTGGTCGACGAGTTCCAGGACACGTCGCTTTCGCAGTACGAGCTGCTCACCAAGCTGACCTCGGGCTGGTCGCCGGACGACGGCCGCACGCTGTTCCTGGTCGGCGACCCGATGCAGTCGATCTACCGCTTCCGCGAGGCGGAGGTGGGCCTGTTCCTGCGCGCGCGGCGCGAAGGCATCGGCGCGGTGCGCCTCGAGCCGCTCACCCTCGCCACCAACTTCCGCTCGCAGCAGGGCGTCGTCGACTGGGTGAACGCCGCCTTCTCGCGCATCCTGCCGGCGGCCGAGGACGAGGCCTCCGGCGCGATCGCGTATTCGCCTTCCAGCGCCAACCACCCGGCGCTTCCCGGCCCAGCGATCAGCTGGCACTGCTTCTATGACCGGGAGCATGAAGCCTCCCGGGTAGTGGAAATCCTTCGTGAAACGAGCAACAAGGCGGCCATCCTGGTCCGCAACCGCGCCCACCTCGACGAGATCGTGCCGGCGCTGAAGGCCGCCGGCATCCGCTTCCGCGCGGTGGAGATCGAGCAGCTCGGCGAGCGCCAGGTGGTGCAGGACCTCTACGCGCTGACGCGCGCGCTGCTGCACCCCGCCGACCGCATCGCCTGGCTCGCCCTGCTGCGCGCGCCGTGGTGCGGGCTCACGCTGCACGACCTGTTCGCCCTCACCGAGAAGAACGAAGGCGAGATCGTGTGGCACCTGCTGGAGCGCATCGGCCACCTGTCGCCGGACGGCCGCAAGCGCGCGGAGCGGGTGCGGAGCACGCTCGGTCCGGTCCTCGCGCAGCGCGGCCGCGGCAGCCTGCGCGACCGCGTCGAGGGCGCCTGGCTCGCGCTCGGCGGCCCGGCCTGCGAGAGCGCGACCGGGCTGGAGGACGCCGCCATCTTCCTCGACGAGCTCGAGCGGCTGGAGGAGGCGGGCGAGGTCGACCTGCAGGCGCTCGCCGACAAGATGCAGCGGCTCTTCGCGCAGCCCGACGTCGACGCCGGCCCTGACGCGGTCGAGATCATGACCATCCACAAGTCGAAGGGCCTCGAGTTCGACACGGTGATCGTGCCCGGCCTCGACCGCCTGCCGCGCGCCGGGCCCAGGCCGCTGCTGGTGTGGAAGACGATCGCGGAGGGGAAGCTTCTCCTCGCGCCGATCGACGAGACCGGTGCCGGGGAGGACCCCACATATAAGTATGTGCGCGAGCTCGACCGCGAAGCCGACGACATCGAGGCCGGGCGCCTGTTCTACGTCGCCGCCACGCGGGCCAAGCAGCGGCTGCACCTGCTCGCCTGCTGCAAGGCCGCCGAGGACCTGACGCCGAAAGAGCCGCTGCGCCGCACCCTGCTCGGCAAGATCTGGTGGCAGGCGCGCGAGCACTTCGGCGCCGCGCCGGCGGAGGCGATCGAAGACGCGCCGCGCGTGCCGCTGCCCGACGTCCTGCGCAGGCGACCGACGGAATCGGCTTTTCCCGAGGTACCCAAGCCGGTGTCCTGGGCGCCCCCGCCCGAAGGACGCGCGGAAGACCAAATCGAGTTTTCCTGGGCGGGCGAGACGGCGCGCCACGTCGGCACCGTGGTGCATCGCTGGCTGCAGCGCATCGCGCAGGACGAGATGAAGGGCTGGGACGCGGCGAGGATCGATTCCCTGAAGGGCCGCTTCTCGAAGGACCTGGAACGGCGCGGCGTTCCCGCGCGCGAGCTGAAAGCTTCGGTCGAGCGCGTGGCCGCGGCGCTTGCCAACACGCTCGCCGACGAGCGCGGCCGCTGGCTGCTCGGCCCGCGGAAGGAGGCGACGACCGAGCTGCGGCTGCGCACCGCGGCGCGCGCCACCTACATCATCGACCGCTCCTTCCGCGACGACTCGGGCGCGGTGTGGGTGGTGGACTGGAAGACCAGCTACCGCGAGGGCGGCGACCTGGAAGGCTTCCTCGCCAACGAGCAGGCGCGCTACGCCCCGCAGCTCGAGCGCTACGCCGCCGCGCTCGGCGCGCGCAACCTGGGGCTCTATTTCCCCGCCCTCGCGCGCTGGCGGGAGTGGACGAAGTAAAAAAGCCGGACCCCCTCGGATCCGGCTCGGTTAACGCAGCGCCTGGTAGATCTCGGCAAGCGAACGCTTGCGCTCTCCGTCCGCCGCGAAGGCGAGCGCCGCGCGGGTCTGCTTTTCCGCATCGCCCGCCGCGATCTCCTCCGCCAAGGCCTTTGCTTCCGCAACGCTCAGGTTGCGGACGTAGATGCGGGCGAAGCATCGGCCCGGCCGGATCAGCGCCTCGTCCAGGTCGCCGACGTTCGG
>DASUZH010000563.1:0-2738 GCA_036376975.1 Burkholderiales bacterium
CGAGCAGCTCCTCGGGCACGAAGCCCTCGGTGAGGAACAGCGACGGCGGCATGCTCGCCACCGCGAGCAGGTGCGTCTCCGCCTGGAGGAAGCTCGCCAGGTCGGCGCACTCGAGCAGCGCGCGCTTGCCCTCCTGGGAGCCGTTGTATGCGAGAAGAATCTTGCGATACTTCATGCGCTCCTCCGTTGGCTATTTTGCGAGCAGCCCTACCCGTTCGATGGTCGCGCGCTCGGCCTTCAGCGTGTCGGCCGCCCACTGCGCGTAGTCCGCGCTCGACTTGTACCAGTACACCTGGTCGAGCTGCTGCAGCACCTTCAGGTGCTCGGGGTCGTCGAGCGTCTTCCTCAGCGCGTCGTGCAGCGCGCGCGTCAGCTGCGGGTCCATGCCCTTCGGCGCGACGATGCCGTACGGCGAGTACGAGACGATGTCGATGCCCAGCTCCTTGGCGGTCGGCGCGTTCCACTTGGTGCGCTTCTCGCCGAAGGTGACCAGCAGGCGGAACGCGCCGGAATCGACGTGCCGGCCCCAGCCGGTGGCGTCCGACTGCGCCATGATGTGGCCGCCCATCAGCGCCTGCGTCGAGTCGGCGTTGCCCTTGAACGGCACGTGCAGGAACTGCACGCCGGTCTTCATCGCCACCTCCTCCATCAGCAGGTGCGGCGAGGTGCCGGCGCCGGTCGAGCCGTACGACAGCTTGCCGGGGTTGGCCTTGGCGTAGGCGACCAGGTCCTGGAAGGTCTTCAGCTGCGAGTCGGACTTCACCACCACGCCGAAGGTATAGCCGGTGATGCCGATGATGTAGGTGAAGTCGTTCAGCTCCCAGTCCACCGCGCGCTGGTGCGGCAGGCGGAACGCGGTGATCGGCAGCTGCGACAGCGTGTAGCCGTCGGGCTTGGCGAGCTTCGCCATGTTGGCCGGCCCGATCATGCCGCCGCCGCCGGGCTTGTTGTCCACCACCACCGGCTGGCCGAGGTACTTCTGCGCGATCTCGGCGAACTTGCGCAGGTGCACGTCGGTCGAGCCGCCGGGCGGCCACGGGCAGATCAGGGTGACGGGACGCGTGGGGAAGGACTGGGCGAAGGCGCCCGCTGCCGCAGTCAGCGCCGCGATCAGGAAAACCAGCCGTTTCATGCGTTTACTCCTCCTCCGGGTCATTATAGCTGCGCCCCCCGCTAAAATACGTTCCCTTCATGCTCGACGTTTCCCGAAGCGACCTCACGACTGGCGTCGCCGGCGCCGGCACCATGGGCCGCGGCATCGCGCAGGTGCTGGCCCAATCCGGTGCGCGTACGCTCCTTTTTGACGCGCAGCCGGGCGCGGCGAAGAAGGGCAAGGAAGCGATCGCCGCGGCGCTCGGCAAGCTGACCGAGAAGGGCAAGCTCGCCGCCGCCGACGCGCAGGCCGTGCTCGGCCGCATCGAGGTGGTCGATTCGATCGAGGCTTTCAAGCCCTGTCAGGTGGTGGTCGAGGCGGTGATCGAGGACCTCAACGCAAAAAAACAGCTGTTCAGCGCGCTTGAAAAGCACGTCTCCGCGGAGTGCATTCTCGCCTCCAACACGTCCTCGCTCTCGGTCACCGCGATGGCCGCCGCCTGCCAGCGCCCGGAGCGCGTCGCGGGCTACCACTTCTTCAACCCGGTGCCGGTGCTGAAGATCGTCGAGGTGGTGGCCGGCGTGCGCACCGAGCCCTGGGTGGTCGAGGCGCTCGGCGCGCTGGCGAAGCGCTTCGGCCACACCGCGGTGAGCTGCAAGGACACCCCCGGCTTCATCGTCAACCATGCCGGGCGCGCCTTCGTGCCGGAGTCGCTGCGCGTGCTCGGCGAGGGCGTCGCCGACTTCGCCACCATCGACCGCATCCTGGTCGACGCCGCCGGCTTCCGCATCGGGCCGTTCGGCCTGATGGACCTGGTCGGCCTCGACGTCGCGCACGCGGTGATGAAGTCGATGTACCAGCAGTACTACGAGGAGCCGAAGTACCGCCCCTCCTTCCTCGCCGAGCCGCGCGTCGCCGCCGGGCTGCTGGGCCGCAAGACCGGCCGCGGCTGGTACACGTACGGCAAGGACGGCAGCGCGGAGGCAGTCGCCGAGCAGAAAGCGCCCGCGGCGAAGCCGGCCGCGGTGTGGGTGGTGCCCGAGCTGCGCGAGCTGTTCGCCAAGTTCAACGTCGAGATCAGGAACCGCGCCGACGACGAGACGGTGTGCTTCGTCTGCCCGCTCGGCCGCGACGCCACGACCACCGCCCAGCAGCTCGGCCTCGACCCCGAGCGCACCGTGGCAATCGACCCGCTGTTCGGCTACGCCAAGCGGCGCACGCTGATGACCACGCCGGTCACCCTGCCCGCGGTGCGCGACGCCGCGCATGCGCTGCTCGCCTCTGACGGCGTGCCGGTGTCGGTGATCAACGATTCACCGGGGTTCGTCGCCCAGAGAGTGGTGGCGCACATCGTCAACGTGGGCTGCGACATCGTGCAGATGCGCGTCGCCAGCCCGCAGGACCTCGACCGCGCGGTGGTGCTCGGCCTCGGCTACCCGCGCGGGCCGCTCGCCATGGGCGACTCGATCGGCGCGCAAAAGGTGCTCGCGATCCTCGAATCGATGCATGATTTCTACCAGGAGCCGCGCTACCGGCCGAGCCCCTGGCTGAGGCGCCGGGCGCAGCTCGGCGTATCCTTGCTGACACCGGAATAGAAGGAACCGCAATGCTCGACGCCTACATCTACGATGGCCTGCGCAGCCCG
>DASUZH010000564.1:0-3008 GCA_036376975.1 Burkholderiales bacterium
GTGAACTCGATGGCCTCCAACCTCACCGCCCAGGTGAGAAACATTGTGGAAGTCACGGTGGCGGTCGCTCGTGGCGACTTGTCCCGCAAAATCACCGTGGACGTGCGCGGTGAAATCCTCGAACTGAAGAACACCATCAACACGATGGTGGACCAGCTGAACGGCTTCGCCGGCGAAGTGACGCGCGTCGCGCGCGAGGTCGGCACCGAAGGCAAGCTCGGCGGTCAGGCGCAGGTGCCGGGTGTCGCCGGCACGTGGAAGGATTTGACCGACAACGTCAACTCGATGGCCTCGAACCTGACCGGCCAGGTGCGCAACATCGCCGAGGTCACCACCGCGGGGGCGAAGGGCGACCTGTCGCGCAAGATCACGGTGGACGTGAGGGGCGAGCTGCTCGAGCTCAAGTCGACCGTCAACCTGATGGTCGACCAGCTCAACGCCTTCGCCGGCGAGGTGCTGCGCGTGGCGCGCGAGGTCGGCATCGAGGGCAGGCTCGGCGGCCAGGCGCAGGTGAAGGGCGTTGCCGGCGTGTGGAAGGACCTCACCGACAACGTCAACACCATGGCCGCCAACCTGACCTCGCAGGTGCGCAGCGTGGCCCAGGTGGTGACCGCGGTGGCGCAGGGCGACCTGGACCGCAAGCTGGCGGTCGAGGCGAAGGGCGAGGTGGCCGCGCTCGGCGACACCATCAACGGCATGATCGATACGCTGGCGATCTTCGCCGAGCAGACCAGCAACGTGGCGCGCGAGGTCGGCATCGAAGGCAAGCTCGGCGGGCAGGCGCGCGTGCCGGGCGCCGCCGGCACCTGGCGCGACCTGACCGACAACGTCAACCGCCTCGCCGCCAACCTGACCACGCAGGTGCGCGCCATCGCGGAAGTGTCCACCGCGGTGACCAAGGGCGACCTGACGCGCTCCATCACGGTCGACGCCTCGGGCGAGGTGGCGCTGCTGAAGGACAACGTCAACGAGATGATCCGCAACCTGAAGGACACCACGCGGAAATCGACCGAGCAGGACTGGCTGAAGACGCACCTCGCGCGCTTCACCCGCATGCTGCAGGGCCATCGCGACCTGGTTACTGTTTCCCGACTGATTCTCTCGGAACTGACGCCTCTGGTTAACGCGCAACAAGCCGCCTTCTACGTCGCCGACCAGAGGAGCGCCGACCCGCAGCTCGAGCTGCTCGCCGGCTACGCGCAGCGCCACGGCCGCAGCCTGCCGCGCAAGATCGGCTTCGGCGAGGGGCTGGTCGGGCAGTGCGCGTTCGAGAAGAAGCGCATCGTCTTGCAGAACGCGCCGAGCGACTACATCAAGATCGGCTCGGCGCTCGGCTCGGGCTCGCCGGTCAACGTGGTGATCCTGCCGGTGCTGTTCGAGGGCCAGGTCAAGGCAGTCATCGAGCTGGCCTCGTTCTCCAGGTTCAGCGACATCCACCAGAGCTTCCTCGACCAGCTCACCGAGTCGATCGGCGTCGTGCTCCACACCATCTCGGCCAACATGCAGACCGAGTACCTGCTGCACCAGTCCCAGTCGCTGACCGCGGAGCTGCAGAGCCAGCAGGAGGAGCTGAAGAAGACCAACGACCGCCTGGAGACGCAGGCGCTCAACCTGACCAAGTCGGAGACGCTGCTGAAGGGCAAGCAGGACGAGCTGCGCAGCGCCAACGAGCAGCTGCAGGAGAAGGCGCGCCAGCTGTCCGAGCAGATGCGCCAGGTCGAGTTCAAGAACCGCGAGATCGAGCAGGCGCGCGCGGCGCTGGAGGAGAAGGCGGAGCAGTTGTCCCTCTCTTCGAGGTACAAGTCCGAGTTCCTCGCCAACATGTCGCACGAGCTGAGGACGCCGCTCAACTCGCTGCTGATCCTGGCGCGGCTGCTGGCCGACAACGTCGCCGGCAACCTGAGCTCGAAGCAGGTCGAGTTCGCGCGCACCATCCATTCCTCCGGCGCCGAGCTGCTCGCGCTGATCAACGACATCCTCGACCTGGCGAAGATCGAGTCGGGCACCGTGACCCTGAACATCGCCGAGGAGACCTTCGCCGACCTCGGCGCCTACGCCGAGCGCACCTTCCGCCAGATGGCGGCGGACAAGGGCCTGGCGTTCGCCATCGAGCTGGCGCCCGAGCTGCCGATGGCGATGCTCACCGACGGCAAGCGGCTGCAGCAGATCCTCGCCAACCTGCTGTCGAACGCCTTCAAGTTCACCGCCGACGGCGGCGTCACGCTGCGCATGTCGGCGGCCGAGTCGGGCTGGAGCGCGGGCCACGCGCTCGGCCGCGCCGAGAGCGTGGTAGCGTTCACCGTGGTCGATACCGGCATCGGCATCCCGCCCGGCAAGCAGCGCCTGATCTTCGAGGCGTTCCAGCAGGCCGACGGCACCACCAGCCGCGAGTACGGCGGCACCGGCCTGGGGCTGTCGATCAGCCGCGAGCTGGCGCGCCTGCTCGGCGGCGAGATCCGCGTCGAGAGCGAGGCGGGCGCGGGCAGCACCTTCACCCTCTACCTGCCGATCGAGTACCGCCAGCCGCCGGAGGCCGAGGTGATCCCGGCGCTGCCGGCGCCGGCGCCGCTGAGCGCCGCGCCCAGGGACGACGCCCCCGCGGGCGAGCAGCCCGGCAAGGCGGAAGCGCCGCCGCGCGACCAGCGGCTCGAAGGCCGCAAGGTGCTGGTGGTGGACGACGACATCCGCAACGTGTTCGCCCTCGCCAGCGCGCTCGAGGTGCACGGCCTGCGCGTGGTGCACGCCGACAGCGGCAAGGAAGGCATCGAGGTGCTGAAGAACAGCGACGACGTCGACGCGGTCCTGATGGACGTGATGATGCCGGGGCTCGACGGCATGGACACCATGCGCATCGTGCGCAAGCTCGAGCGCTACGCCAGGCTGCCGATCATCGCCGTCACCGCCAAGGCGATGCCGGGCGACCGCGAGAAGTGCATCGCCGCCGGCGCCAACGACTACGTCGCCAAGCCGGTCAACGTCGAGTCGCTGCTCGGGCTGCTGCGCTCGCT
>DASUZH010000565.1:0-6124 GCA_036376975.1 Burkholderiales bacterium
TGTTCCTCGAGGACCGCTGGCCGGCGGGCGTGAAGGAGTTCCGCCGGCTGGTGGACGAGTACGCGCAGTTCCACTGGGCCCACATGCGCAAGGAGGAGGAGCAGGTCCTGCCGCTCGCCGAGCTGCACCTGACCGAGGCCGACTGGCAGGCGATCGGCGCGGCCTTCGCCGGCAACCAGGATCCGATCGCCGACCTGCGCGAGAAGGACTTCCAGGTGCTGTTCTCGCGCATCGCCTCGCTCGCGCCCGCTCCGGTGGGCCTGGGCGAGCCCTGGAAGAAGACCGCCTAGCGCGCCACCAGGACCGGGATGCGGGAGTGCGCGAGAACGCCCTGCGTCTCGCTGCCGAGCAGCAGGCCGCCGAGCCCGCCGCGGCCGTGCGAAGCGAGGGAAACGGCGTCGCACTTGCGCCGGTGCGCCGCGGCCAGGATGCCCTTCCACGGCTGCCGGTAGTGCACGATGAGCGTGGCGCACGGCACCTTCGCCGCGCGCGCCTCCGCCTCGATCGCAGCCAGCGCCTTGCGCGCAGCCTGGTCGAAAGAGTGGCGCCAGCCGCGCGCGGAGATGCCTGCATAGAAGATCGCCGTGTCGTCATAGCCGCGCGGCTTCGTCGGCAGCATCACGTACACGCCGGTTACCCGGGCGCCGAGCGCTGCGGCGAGCCGCACGCCGGCGCGGATGCCCTTGCGCGCGAGCTTCGAGCCGTCGGTGGGAATCAGGATGTGGCGGAACATGGGCTAACGGACGACGAGGACCGGAATCTTCGAGTGCGCGAGCACGCGTTGCGTCTCGCTGCCGAGGATCAGGCCGCCGATGCCGCCGCGGCCGTGCGAGGCCATCACTACCGCGTCGCACTTGCCGGAGCGCGCCGCGCGCACGATGCCTTCCCACGCCGGGGCGCTGTAGACGGTCCTGGTCGCGAACGGCACCCCTGCCAGCCGCGCTTCGCGGATGACCGCCTCGAACGCGCGACGCGCGGCACGCACGCCGTTGCGCTTGTATTCGCGCGCCGAGAGGCCGGGCACGTAGATCGCCGCCTCGCCGTACATCGGCGGCAGGTACGGCGGAATGACATACACGCCGGTGACGCGGGCGCCGAGCGCGCGCGCCAGCCTGACGCCGGCCTTGACGCCCTTGAGGGCGAGCTTCGAGCCGTCGGTGGGGACGAGGATGTGCTTGAACATGGTGTTTCTCCTTTCGGCCCAGTATCGGCCGCCCCCGCCGCGGAAGTTTGATTTCCGTCAAAGGCCGGTTGCGCCCGGGCCGTACAGTGGGTTGCAAAGGAGGCAACTCATGTACAAGCACATCCTGATTCCCACCGATGGCTCCGCCACCGCGGAGAAGGCCGTCAAGGCGGGCCTCGACTTCGCCAAGTGGGCGAAGGCGAAGGTGACCGTGTTCACCGCGATGCCGGAGTACCGGATCCCGACCACCGGCGAGATCGCGGCGCGCAAGGCGGTGATGTCCCTCGCCGAGCACGAGCGCCGCTCGCTCGCGCAGGCGAGGAAGCTGCACGCCAAGGTCGCGCGCCGCGCGCAGACGGCGGGCGTGAAGATCGGCGCCGCCGCCGCGCTGAGCGACCGGCCGGGCGAGGCGATCATCGACGCGGCGAAGAAGAACGGCTGCGACCTGATCTTCATCGGCTCGCACGGCCGCAAAGGCATCAAGGCGCTGCTGCTCGGCAGCCAGACGCACGAGGTGCTGAGCCGGTCCGACATCCCGACCCTGGTCTACCGCTAGGCATGATCCGCGTGCGGCCGATGCCGGTGCTGTTCGCCTGCCGCGGCTGCGTGCACGAGCGCGCCGCGCGCGAGGCGGCGCTCGAGCTGGACCGGCGCGGCCTGGGCGAGGCGGAGCCGGCCGGCTCGCGCGCCGACAAGGCGCGCAGCCGCTACCCGGTCTACGCCATCGAAGGATGCGCGCAGGCCTGCGCCAAGCGCTGGCTTGCCGCCGAGGGGGTGGAGCCGGTGGCCAGCTTCGTGCTGGATCCCGCAGCCGGGCTCGAGGCGCAGATCGACGAAATCGCCGCCGTCCTGGGGCGATAATCCCGCCGGTGGAAGACCTGGTCCTGGCGGCGCTGCGCGCGCACGCGCCGTTCGACGAGATGGACGCGGAGTCGCTGCGCTTTCTCGCCGCGCGGGTGAAGCTCGCCTACTACCCGCGCGACACGGTGGTCGTCAGTCCGCCGAGCGGCGCGGTCGATCGCCTGTACATCGTCAAGCAAGGCAGCGTGCGCGGCGTCGGCGCCGCTGCCGACGTGGTGCTGGGCGCGGGCGAGGCCTTCCCGATCGGCGCGCTGATCGGCCAGCGCGCGACGGCCTATACCTACCGCGCGGCCGAGGACTGCTTCTGCTGGGAGCTGCCGGTGTGGGACTTCAACCGGCTGCTCGAGCGCAGCCGCGAGTTCCACGCCTTCTGCACCCGCTACCTGGCGCGGCTGGTCGAGCGCTCGCAGCGCACGCAGCGCGCCGAAGCGGCGCAGGCGCTGCTCGACGGCTCCGGCATGCTCGCGCCGCTGAAGGAGTCGGTGGGGCGCGAGCCGGTGGCCTGCGGCCCGGCGACGCCGCTGGGCGAGGTGCTGCGCACGATGCACGCGGCGCGCGTCGGCTCGATGGTGGTGGTCGACGCCGCGCGCGTGCCGCTCGGCGTGTTCACGCTGCCCGACGTGCTCGAGCGCGTCGTCCTGCCGGGGGTGGCGATGGACACGCCGATCGAGCGCGTGATGACGCCGCGGCCGGTGACGCTCGAGGAGGAGGCCACGCTCGCCGACGCGGCGCTGGCGATGGCGCGGCACGCCATCCGCCACATCATCGTGACGCGCGGCGGCAAGCTCGCCGGCGTGGTGGCCGAGCGCGACCTGTTCGCGCTGTCGCGCACCAGCATGACGCGCACGTCGGAGCGCATCCGCGTCGCGCGCGGCAGCGCCGAGCTGGCGGCGGCCGCGGCCGACGTGCGCGGCCTGGCGCGGCAATGGCTGGCGCACGGCGTGGCCGCCGAGCAGCTCACCGCCATGACCAGCGCGCTGAACGACGCGTTGTCGCGGCGCCTGATCGAGCTCGCCGCGGCGCGCCGCGCGCTGCCCGGCGCCTGGTGCTGGCTGGCCCTCGGCAGCGAGGGCCGCATGGAGCAGACCCTGATCACCGACCAGGACAACGCGCTGATCGTCGAGGGCATGCCGGCCGCGTTCCTCGAGTTCGCCGGCGAGGTCAACCAGGGCCTGGCGGCGGCCGGCTTTCCGCTGTGCAAGGGCGAGATCATGGCGCGCAACCCGCGCTGGTGCCTGCCGGCGCAGGGCTGGCGGCAGCTGTTCGACGGCTGGATCCGCAACCCGCAGCCCCAGGCGCTGCTGCACGCCAGCGTGTTCTTCGACTTCCGCCCGCTGGCCGGCGAGGCGCGCCTCGCCGGCGCGCTGCGCGAGGCGGTGCTCGCGCAGGCGCGCGCCAGCCGCAGCTTCCTGCGCGCGCTGGCGCAGTCGGCGCTCGAGTCGGCGCCGCCGCTCGGCCTGCTGAGCGGCTTCGCCGCCGACGAGCTCGACCTGAAGGCATCGGGTGCGCGACCGTTCGTCGATGCGGCTCGCGTGTTCGCCCTCGCGCAGGGGATACCCGAGACCGGCACCGCGACCCGGCTGCGCGCCGCGGGCGAGGCGGGCTCGGCCGACGCTTTCCACTACGTGCAGGGCCTGCGCCTGAAGCACGGCAACCGCGTGGCGGTCGCCGCGCTCGCCGAGATCGACCGGCGCGTCCTCAAGGAAGCCTTCCGCCAGGCGGCGCTGCTGCAGGACCGCCTGCGCCTGGACTTCCAGCTGTGAAGTGGCCCTGGCGGCGCACGCCGCTCGCCGCGGTGCGCTGGGTGGTGATCGACTGCGAGGCGAGCGGGCTCGACCCGGCGCGCGACCGCCTGCTCGCGCTCGGCGCGGTGGCGGTGCGCGACGGCCGCGTCGAGCCGGCCGAGTTTTTCCGCGCGCTGCTGCGCCAGGAGCGGCCGAGCGAGCCGGGCAACATCCTGGTGCACGGCATCGGCGGCGAGGCGCAGCTCGCCGGCCGGCCGCCGGACGAGGCGCTGGCGGACCTGCGCGCCTTCGTCGGCGAAGGCGTGCCGGTCGCCTTCCACGCCGCGTTCGACGCCGAGCTGCTGCGCCGCGCCATGGGGCGCGCGGCGCCGGGCGGCTGGCTCGATCTCGCCGCGCTGGCGCCGGCGCTCTATCCGGAGCACCGCGCATGCCGCGCGCTCGACGAGTGGCTGGCCGTCTTCGGCATCGCTCCTCTGGCGCGGCACGACGCGCTCGGCGACGCCTTCGCCGCGGCGCAGCTGCTGCTCGTCCTGCTCGCCGCCGCGCGCCGCCACGGCGTGGAGACGCTCGAGGGGCTGGAAAGCGCGGCGCGCGACCGGCACTGGCTTGCTCCGGGCGGTTGACCTCGGTCAATCGGCCTGCCGGCCGGCGTCGTAGAATCGGCCTCGACTAGGAGACAACGACGAAATGAAGATCCTGCTTGCCGTAGACGGCTCGAAGCACTCCCTGGCCGCGGCCGATTTCCTCATCAAGCGCGCCGGCTGGGCGCGCGACGCGCTCGAGGTCGAGCTCGTCACCGTACACCTGCCGGTGCCGGCGGTCGGCCGCATGGGCGTCGGCCCGAGCAAGGCGAACCTGCAGAAGTACTACACCGAGGAAGGCGAGGCCATGCTTGCGCCGGCGAAGAAGAAGCTCGCCGCGGCGAAGATCGCGCACCAGGCGAAGGTGCTGGTCGGCCCGATCGCCGAAACCATGGTCAAGCACGCCAACGCCGCCGGCTGCGACATGATCTGCATCGGCACCCGCGGCATGACAGCTGCCGCCAACGTGCTGCTGGGCTCGACCGCGACCAAGGTTCTCCACCTCTCGGCGATCCCGGTGCTGGTCGTGAAGTAGGCTCGGTGGAGCAGGTCGAGCTCGATCTGGAAGGCATGACCTGCGCGGCGTGCGCCGCGCGCATAGAGAAGAACCTCAACAAGCTCGACGGCGTCGAGGCGAGCGTCAACCTCGCCACGGAGAGGGCTTCAATCAAGTTCTCGCCGGAAAAGGTTCGGATCGAGGACCTGGTTCAGCGCGTGCGCGACACGGGGTACGACGCGCATGTCGCGCGCGAAGGCGAGATCCGCGACCATTCCGCCGAGCTGCGCGGCGCGCGCAACGATTTCCTGCTGGCGGCCGCGCTGAGCCTGCCGTTCCTCGGCGAGATGGCGGTCATGTTCGCCGGCGGGCACGGCTGGCTGCCGGGCTGGCTGCAGCTCGCGCTCGCCACGCCGGTGCAGTTCTGGAGCGGCCTGCGCTTCTACCGCGGCGCGTGGAAGGCGCTGCGTGGCGGCACCGCCAACATGGACGTGCTAGTCGCGCTCGGCACGAGCGTCGCCTACCTGTTTTCCGCGTGGGTGCTGTTCTCCGCGACGCAAAACCATGTGTATTTCGAGGCCGCCGCGGTCGTCATCACCCTCGTGCTGCTCGGCAAATACCTCGAGGCGCGCGCCAAGGTGAAGGCGGCGCAGTCGCTGGAAGCGCTGATCCGGCTGCAGCCGGCGAAGGCGTTCATCGAGAAGGACGGCATCCTGGTCGAGGTCGACGCCGCGCAGCTCAGGCCGGGCGACGCGTTCGAGGTGCGCCCGGGCGACGCCGTGCCGGTCGACGGGCGCGTCGAAGCCGGCGGCTCGAGCGTCAACGAGTCGATGCTGACCGGCGAGTCGATGCCGGTCGACAAGCGCATCGGCGACCGCATCTTCGCCGGCACCATCAACGGCCAGGGCACGCTGCGGGCGGTGGCCACCGGCACCGGCAAGCGCACGGTGCTGGCCGGCATCATCCGGCTGGTCGCCGCGGCGCAGGGCTCCAAGCCGCCGGTGCAGCGGCTGGTCGACCGTGTCTCGGCGGTCTTCGTGCCGATCGTGCTCGGCATTTCCGCCGTTACGCTGCTGGCCTGGTTTGCGTCGTCGGGAAACCTGGCGGCGGGGCTGATCGCGGCGGTCTCGGTGCTGGTCATCGCCTGCCCGTGCGCGCTCGGGCTCGCCACGCCGACCGCGCGGATGGTCGGCGTCGGCCGCGCGGCGCGCGCCGGCATCCTGATCCGCAACGCCGACGCGCTCGAGGCGGCGCGCCT